>JAJRYL010000052.1 GCA_024275855.1 Deltaproteobacteria bacterium | reverse complement strand
GGCGCGGTCTCTTACGATACGCTAATATATAACGTTTCGAGACAGTACGGAGTAGACCCTAATCTGATAAAGGCCGTAGTAAAGGCCGAGAGCGACTACAACCCCGCGGCAATATCGCGCGCCGGGGCTCGCGGGCTTATGCAGCTTATGCCCGATACCGCGCGCTTGATGGGTGTAAAGAACATACACGACCCCGCTGAAAACGTAAGGGGCGGCACAAGGTACTTAAGCGGCCTGATTAAAAAATTCGAAGGTAAACTGCCAATGGCCCTTGCGGCTTACAACGCCGGTGCCGGCGCAGTACAGAGGTACGGGCGCATACCTCCGTTTAAAGAGACTCAACAGTACGTACGCAGGGTGCTTCTGTTTTACGATTCGTACTCTGGTACCGCGCGCAAGTATTGAAGTTTACACAGAGGTGTCTCTTTTTTTTTAGCCGTTCCACTATAATATTTATAGAATTCTATCCGGGTACAGGGTAACAGATGGCAACTCAATCTCGCATAGGCTCACTTAACATACCAAACAGCCTTTCACTCGTGCGTATACTTACGGCTCCGGTACTTGTGCTGCTGCTGCTTTCGCCTGCCGAAACGCTCAGTGTCGTTTCAGCCGTACTTTTTGTGCTGGTCTGTATTACCGACTGGCTCGACGGTTACATAGCGCGCAAGTACAACCAGACTACCGCGCTCGGCAAGTTTCTCGACCCGCTTGCCGACAAGCTGCTTATAACTACCGCCTTTATTATGCTGATTCCTCTTGGCCGGGTTCCGGCCTGGGTGGTCGCGCTTATGCTGAGCCGCGAGATGGCCGTAACGGGCCTTAGAGCTATGGCGGCTACCTCGGGCAAGATAATATCCGCAAGCTGGCTCGGCAAGCTCAAGACCGTGTCGCAAATAGTCTGCCTCGTACCCCTTATGCTGCACTACAAATTTTACGGTATAGATTTTCAGGCCATAGGGTCGTTGCTGCTTGTGCTCTCGTTTGTTCTCACTATCTGGTCGGGTATCGATTATTTTATCCGTTTTTTAAAGTCCGATAATTTAGCCTGATTCCTTATTCCGCATCTCACCCTGCCCACCATTCGCAGCTATAGCCTTTTGTACTTTTCTCTACAGAATAAATACTTAAAAATAGTGTCAAGATTGTCGTCTTATTGCCGAGATGTAATATATAAGGTAGTCTCATAAGGGCATTAGTCCATTTCGGAAACGGGCCATAACGGCTGTAACCGATCTTCATTAAAAGAGCCTGTTTTTTTATTATATGCGACTAACAGCCAGAGTGCGTTGTTACGTATGGAAATAGCATCAGGCAGCGGGCTTATAGCATCTGATACGTCAAAGAGTTTTATTGTCACTTAAAAGACGGTAGGTTATGACTGATAGAATAGGCGAGTTACTGCTTAGAGAGAGCATGATCTCCGAAGAGCAGCTTCAAAAAGCGGTTGACGAACAGAAGCGCGGCGGCGGCAGGCTTGGGCTGAACCTGACCAAACTCGGGTATATCAGCGAAAAAGACCTGACTGTTTTTCTCAGCAAACAGTACGGTATACCTACCGTTGAGCTTACGACTCAGGAGATCGACCCCGATATAGTTAAACTCATTCCCGAAGATGTCGCGCTTAAGTATCAGGTAATTCCGGTCAGCAGAACCGGTTCTACGCTTGTCGTGGCTATGGCCGACCCCTCCAATATCTTCGCTATTGACGATATAAAATTTCTTACCGGTTACAATGTCGAACCGCTTGTCGCCTCGGACGCCGCTATAAAGACCGCTATCGAGGAGTATTACGAAGGGCCCGACATGGGGCTTGAGGGGGTTTTAACCGAGTTCGACGAAGAGGATATTGACGTAGTTCAGGACGAGGAAGAGGTAGACCTGTCGGATCTAAAAAAGGCCGTCGAGGACGCCCCGGTCGTAAAACTCGTCAACCTTATCCTTACCGACGCCATAAAGAAGGGCGCCAGCGACATTCATATAGAGCCGTACGAAAAGGCCTTCAGGGTCAGGTACAGGGTAGACGGCGTGCTGCTTGAGGTAATGAAACCGCCGCATAAACTGAAGAACGCTATAGTATCGAGAATAAAGATTATGAGCCAGCTCGATATTGCCGAGCGCAGGCTCCCGCAAGACGGCAGGATAAAATTGAAGATGGGCAAGAACAAGGAGATGGATTACAGGGTCTCCGTACTGCCTACGCTTTACGGCGAGAAGGTTGTTCTGAGGCTGCTCGACAAGAGCAACCTTCAGCTCGATATGACCAAGTTGGGTTTCGAGCAGAAGGCGCTTGACGATCTCCTCGACTCTATTCATAAACCGTGGGGCATTGTGCTGGTTACGGGCCCGACCGGTTCGGGTAAGACCACCACGCTCTACTCGGCTCTTTCTGAGCTTAACAAGAGTTCGGAAAATATTTCGACCGCAGAGGATCCGGTCGAGTTCAACCTCATGGGAATCAATCAGGTGCAGATGCACGAAGACATCGGGCTCAACTTCGCGGCAGCGCTTCGGAGTTTTCTGCGCCAGGACCCGGACATAATAATGGTCGGAGAGATACGCGATTACGAGACCGCTGAAATAGCCATAAAGGCCGCCCTTACCGGCCACCTTGTACTCTCGACGCTGCATACGAACGACGCGCCTTCGACCGTCAACAGGCTTTTAAATATGGGTATAGAGCCGTTTTTAGTCTCTTCGGCCACCAACCTCATACTTGCCCAGAGGCTCGTGCGCCAGATCTGCTCGGACTGTAAAGAAGAGATTGAGATGCCGGAACAGGCGTGGGAAGACCTTGGGCTTACGCCCGAAGAGTCCTCTTCCATGAAGTCGTACAAAGGCAAGGGCTGCGCAACGTGCTCCGGTACGGGGTACAAGGGCAGGATAGCGCTCTACGAGGTTATGCCCTTTACAGAGCCGTTAAAAGACAGCGTACTTAGCGGTATATCGAGCGCTGAGTTAAAGAAGCAGGCGATTAGCGAAGGCATGAAGTCGCTAAGAATGAGCGGAATAACAAAAGTCGCTGAGGGTGTAACCACTGTCGAGGAAATACTGCGCGTTACTATGGCGGATTAATCTCGTCTCTTTCTTCTATTCCTCAAGTGGAGAATAGTCTGTAAAAGAGAGTAAAACGGACGAATCCAGCGGGTGTGACGGCGAAGAACAAGAGACGGATTTTGTAACTTTCGTCCTACTAATTCTCTTATTTGTCGATTACGATATATTGGTACCATACGAGCAAGAACTCTTAACTACAGAGGTAACAAAAAAGATGGCAACAGAAGGCGCAGCCGCTCCAGCCCCGAAATACAGTATTCAGGAATTGCTTAAAACCATGATCGAAATGGACGGGTCCGACCTCCATATCGCTGCCGGGTCTTCTCCGAGAATAAGGGTAGACGGCAAGCTCGCGCCTATCGACGGCCCGGTGCTTACCTCTGTAGATACCAAGAGCCTCTGCTACACTATACTCACCGATGTGCAGAAGCATAAGTTCGAGGAGGAGAACGAGCTCGATTTCTCTTTCGGCCTTAAAGGGCTCAGCCGTTTCAGAGGCAACCTGTTTGTTCAGCGCGGAACCGTAGCCGGTGTCTTCAGGAGCATTCCGTTTAAGATAATGTCGTTCGGGGAGCTTGGCCTGCCCCCGGTAGTTGAGGACCTTGCGAACAAACCGCGCGGCCTTGTGCTTGTGACCGGCCCGACCGGTTCGGGCAAGAGCACTACGCTCGCCTCTATAATAGACAAGATAAATCAGGAGAGAAACAACCATATAATAACCATAGAAGACCCGATAGAGTACCTTCATAACTCCAAGACGAGCCTCGTTAATCAACGCGAGGTCGGTTACGATACGCACGCGTTTAAAAAGGCGCTTAAGTACGTTCTGAGGCAGGACCCGGATGTAGTTCTGCTTGGCGAGTTAAGGGATATGGAGACCATAGAGACGGCGCTTACTATCGCGGAGACAGGACACCTCTGCTTCGCTACTCTTCATACCAACTCTTGCGTGCAGACGATCAACAGGGTCATAGATGTTTTTCCGGCGCACCAGCAGCCTCAGATTCGCGCGCAGCTCTCTTTTGTTTTAGAGGGTGTCTGTTCGCAGCTGCTTATTCCGCGCGCCGACGGCAAAGGCAGAATAATGGCGCTTGAGGTAATGGTTCCAAACGCCGCTATACGGAACCTTATTCGTGAAGATAAGGTACACCAGGTCTATTCGCAGATGCAGGTCGGGCAGTCAAAGTTCGGTATGCAGACTATGAACCAGTGTCTGGTAAGTTACGCTCAACGCCGCATCATATCCGTGGAGGCGGCCATAGGCACATCACAGGAACCCGATGAACTTCGGCAGATGTTGAATAACGCCGGTATGGGTGTAGGTGGCGGGCCGGGCGCAAAGCCAGGGAGGAGATAAGTAGATTATGGCTACTTTCGCTTATGTAGGAAGGAACGCGACAGGTGAGATGAGGAAGGGCGAGGTAGAGGCCGCGAACGCGACGCAGGCGGCCGCTACGCTCAGACGCCAGAAGCTCATACCGACGAAACTTAAGAAGAAGGGCGCCGGTATCAATCTGAATATGAATATCGAGCTTTTCGCGCCCAAGGTGACCAATAAAGATATAGTTATCTTCAGCCGCCAGTTCGCAACGATGATAGACGCCGGGCTGCCGCTTGTGCAGTGCCTAGAGATACTCGCTGCGCAGCAGGTGAACAAGACTTTCAAAAAAGTGCTCGTAGAGGTTAAGGCATCGGTTGAAGGAGGTTCTACTTTTGCCGACGCCCTCGGGAAACATCCAAAGATTTTCGACGACCTTTATGTCAACCTGATCGCCGCCGGTGAAATAGGCGGCATACTCGACACTATCCTCAACAGGTTGTCGGGCTTTTTAGAGAAGGCCGAGAAGCTCAAGGCAAAGGTCAAGGGCGCTATGACCTATCCCGTTGTGGTTATTATAATTGCCTGTCTTGTCGTTACCGGGCTTCTTATCTTTGTTGTTCCTATATTCGAGGAGATGTTTTCAAGTTTCGGCAAGTCGCTTCCGGCTCCGACACAGATAGTCGTAAATATGAGCAACTTT
>JAJRYL010000392.1 GCA_024275855.1 Deltaproteobacteria bacterium | reverse complement strand
GATTTAGCCGATACTCTTAATGAACTGCTCTCTAACGACCTGCTAAGAGCTAAAAGAGGACTTGGGGCAGGCAAGGTCGTCAACGAGAACCGCGGAGCGCTCAAAAAGAGCGTGCTTATAATTGAAAAGAGCCTCAGCCGAAAGAACATAATACTTTGAAAATATGAAGAAGAGCAGAAATAAGAGCGCTATCGAGGCGGCAATGCATGGCAAGAAAAGAGGGGCAGCGCACGCCCTGCTCTCACCCCTTTCCGTACTGTTCGGAGCGGGTGTTGCCGTACGCGGGCTAATGTACAAGTCGGGGCTTTTAAAGACAAAGACTCTGCCGTGCAAGGTAATATCGATAGGCAATATAACGGTTGGCGGGACCGGCAAAACCCCTATGACTATCTTTACCGCAGAGCGTTTAAAGTACCTCGGTTTCAGCGTTGCCGTACTAAGCCGCGGTTATAAACGGAGCACAACCGGCGTACAGATAGTCTCCGATAAAAAAGACGTACTGCTTGGGGCCAAGGAGGCCGGTGATGAACCCAACCTTATGGCAAACCGGTTAAGCGGCACTCCCGTAGTGGTTGGTGCAAAGAGGTACGAGGCGGGGCTTGAGATAATAGAACGCTTCGCTCCCGACGTAATCCTCTTAGATGACGCCTTTCAGCATATACGCCTTAAACGCGACATCAACATACTGCTTATAGACTCGGCTCTCGGTTTCGGCTCAGGTCGGCTGCTACCGGCTGGAATACTGCGCGAACCGGTTTCCGCTGCTCACAGGGCGGATATTATAATGATAAAAGGCGGCAAGCTTCGTCCTGAAGACAGAAAACAGATAGCGCACCTGAAAAAGACCGAGTTCAACTTCAGCTACAATGTAGAGGACTTTACTAAAATAGATAGCGGCAGCTTGTTAGAAGCTGATATAAACCAGAACGTACGCGTACTTGCCCTTGCCGCGCTCGCAAACCCCGGCTCATTTGTATCGACCATAGAGGGTACGGGGCTTACCGTCGGTAAGGAATGGTTCTACCGCGACCATCATAACTACTCGCAAACGGATTTAAATGATATAATCGAAGCCGCCTCGGGGCTCGACGCCATAATCACCACAGAGAAGGACGCCGTTAAACTAAAAGTCCTGCTCGACAATCTTCAAGAAATGAACCAGAACATGAAAAAAGATACCCCTCCCTTCTACTCAATACGAATAGGCGTTAAGGTCTGTGATGTCGAACGGTTTGACGCCGTTCTCGAAGCGGCTCTTTTTCTCGATAACGGGTCGGCATGAAGCTACAGCTTCTTAAAATAGTCGCCTTTTTCATCGGTCACATCCCGCGTTTTCTCTTACTGCCTACAGGTAACCTATTAGGCCTGGTAGCGTACAAGTTCGCGCGCAGGCACAAAACGACTGCGTGTGAAAATATCAGAGAGTCGTTTAAAGAGGACGGGGAACAGGTAAGCGAAGAAGAGGTGAGGATTATCACGCTTGGGGTATTCATCAACCTGGCGCTCAACTTTTTGGAATTTATGAGGCTGCCGTGGTTAAAGGCTAAAGACCTTAAAGGTTACGTAGAGATTGAGGGTCTCGAACATCTTGAAGAGGCGCGCTCTAAGGGTAAGGGAATTATCATCTGCACCGCGCACTTCGGCAACTGGGAGCTTCTTGGCGCTACGCTTGGTTTGATCGGTTTTCCGCTTGAGGTGGTGGTACGCAACCCGGACACTCCTGTGTTCGATAACTTTGTCGCGTGGGTCAGAACAAGTTCCGGCAACAGGTCTATACACAAGAAAAATGCAATGCTCCGGCTCATGCGCGCCTTAAAGGGTAACGGCACGCTTGGAATACTGCTCGACCAGAACGTTACGCGAAGAGAAGGCGTATTTATAAACTTTTTCGGGCGTACCGCCTGTACCAACAAAGGCCCGGCGCTGCTTGCCGCCGCAAGCTCCTCCGCCGTACTGCCGACCTTTATTATTAGAGATGGCTTAACTCACCGTATCGTAATCTCCGCTCCGCTTAAGCTTGTTAATACGGGCGACAAAGAGAAGGACGTTATAGAGAATACCGCTATTATGACACGCCCTATAGAAGAGATTATCAGAAAGTATCCTGAACAGTGGTTCTGGGTGCACAGAAGGTGGAAAACACACCCTGACTCGCCATTGTAGCACTTTAAGGTAAAAAAAAATTGCCGATTTATAGTTGAACCCGTACGGAATAGTGCTATAATATAAGTAGGAACAGGAAGTAATACAGGCGTTGTTGGACTGAAAGCACGTATACATGATACCCATCCGCAGGGTGCGTGCAAACCACTTAAGGAGGTCTTTCAGAGTAGAAGAGCGGTAGTTCAAAAGTCGGCGTCTCTCTCGTATGGTTGTAAGTAACCGCTACCTCACGACGGGGTAAAAGAGAGACAAAGATAGTTTTTCACAACAGCTCTAAAAGACCGGCGGATTGGAAAACAGCAGACCGAACAACGCCTGCATTTATTACAGTTTATACTGTTCCACTTAGGGCTTCGAACCTGTTCAGGTTTAAAGCCCTTTTTTTTAACTTTTAACATGGAAGAGGATAGGGCCCGGTGGCTCTGCAGGTCTTCAAAATCTGTCTGTCGCCTTAAAAGGCGACTGGTCGGTTCGACTCCGGCCCTCTTCCGCCATCTCTTTTTAGTAAAATTAACGGGTTCTTCCTGAGCAACACTTAAAAATACTCACCGCCCTACCGTAAATTTCCCAACTTCTAAAAAAACAGACCAATACGCCCCCACGGGGTTATACTTCCGTACTCATCGATAACAGAGCGGGGAAATAAAAAAATCCCCGCGCGCAAATTAGCGGACGAGGATAAAGAGAGAACATATATTATAGTTATGTCTTAGAGCGGGCTCTGAAAAGATTCACCGCAGTTAGAACTTTAACTTGAGCAACGAGATTTCGCTCGTTACGTCGTAGCTATTAACATTTTTATCAAAAACAGTCTTTCTTTTAGGTATCGGAAGACCGAACGTAAACTTACCATTTTCTATCTCTCCTAAAGATTCCACTACACCGCTTGAAGCGACACCGTAAGCCGCGCCTACTAAAAGCCCGACACCGGCACCAGAGGCTATATAACTGAGATTATCCCCCGGTTTGTCACTGAGCAGAACAAGCGCGCCGCCAAGTAAAGCCCCTATTACACCACCATAAAGAGTACTCTGCATCGTGTGCTGCATCGTCTCTTCGGAGTAGGCTGTAGCCGAAGACGAGAAAACAAATGCAAACAGCAGAACTACTGCAACTTTCTTAATAAAATTCATACGTTGCCCACCCTTTTAGAGTATAAAGTGTAACTATTAGTACTATAAATATACCACTTCTTCATGCCCAATGCAAGACAAAGATAGTACCTTTTTATCTACTTGCGCCTTAGCCTCAATTAAAAAAAAGAAGTGCTCTTTTATCAAGACTTGCAGTACCGCCACATAACAGAGCCTCTCAGCCCGGTTGAGGGCTAAAGAACACGAGTAGCTAAACCGCTCGTAAAAAGCACTCTTGCGCCGCCGGTCTTTATAAAAAAGAAGCGCTTTTATTTTAAACGGCAAAAATATAGGACTGTTAAGATAGCTGAAAAGAGGCTCTGCGTTCGGCTTAAGGAGGAGGGCGCACTTTTTAAATTTTTATCTTTCTATTTCAACCCAAAAAACCATATAATAAAGGCAGAAATTAATTCGCCATAAAATTCTTCCGCATAATATTCAGGAAAAAAATAGATGACCTTTTCTGCCGATATCTATGAAATTGCCGTACTGATAATCGCTCTCGCCTTTCTTGCGCTCGTCATAGCGGCTATTCCCGCTCTCTTGCAGTTCAAAAGAACCGTAAAGTCGGTGGAG
>JAJRYL010000391.1 GCA_024275855.1 Deltaproteobacteria bacterium | reverse complement strand
TAGCGTAGCGCCTGTTTCGACCACCTCCATAGAGACCACTGTGTCGTTCTTAGAGAGGCGGATGGACTTTACGCCGCGCGCCGTTCTGCCCATTTCGCGTACTTCCGATTCGGAAAAACGGATAGCCTTGCCGTACTTTGTACCGACAAAGAGGTCTGTCGAGCCGTCTGTAAGGCGCGTTGAAATGAGCGAGTCTCCGGGGTCTATGGTGAGGGCTATCAGCCCGCCGCTGCGGATGTGCGAAAAGCTCATAAGATCGCTCTTTTTTATGTAACCGAGCCTTGTGGCCATTACGATAAAACGGTCTTTGGTGAACTCTTTTACCGGCAGGAAGGCGGTTATGCTCTCGCCCGGCTCTACGTTTAAAATATTGACTATGGCCTTGCCGCGCGCCGTGCGTCCGGCTTGCGGAATGTCGTATACCTTTAGGGAGTACGCCTTGCCCTTGTCCGTAAAGAAGAGTATGTACGAGTGCGTAGAGGCGATGAAGAGGTCGGAGACAAAGTCCTCCTCTTTCATACTCATGCCCTTTTTGCCCTTCCCACCCCTTCTTTGAATACCGAAGAGGCTTGTCGGGTTTCTTTTTATATAACCGCTGCTCGATATGGTTACCACCATATCTTCCTCGGCTATAATATCTTCAAGGTTTATCTCTCCAAGGTCTTCTACTATTTCCGTTCTGCGCTCGTCCCCGAAGCGTTCCTTAACCTCTTTAAGCTCGTCTATTATAATATTCATCAGCAGTTCGGAGCTTGCGAGTATTTCGTTCAGACTCTTTATAAGCTCGACCAGCGCCTTGTACTCGGCGGCGAGCTTGTCGCGCTCAAGCGCCGTAAGCCTCTGGAGCCGCATATCTAAGATAGCCTGGGCCTGAATAGCGGATAGGTTGAAAGTAGTGATAAGGCCCTCTTTCGCCTCTACCGGCCCTTTCGACGCCCTTATAAGTTTTATTACCTCGTCGAGCCTGTCGAGAGCGATCTGCAGGCCCTCTAATATATGGGCGCGTGCCTTCGCCTTTTTAAGGTCGAAGATAGTCCTTCTTGTAACGACCTCTTTTCTTGAGCGCAGGAACTCTTTTAAGAGCGAAGCGAGGGTGAGGACGCGAGGCTGATTGTCCACTATGGCAAGGTTGATTATGCCAAACGATGTCTTCATCTGCGTATGAAGGTAGAGGTTGTTTAAGATCACCTCTGCTACCTCGTCCCGTTTCAGGTCTATTACAAGGCGCATTCCGTCGCGGTCGCTCTCGTCTCTAACGTCCGAGATACCCGTTATTTTTTTGTCCCTTACAAGCGAGGCTATGTTCTCTATAAGGCGCGTCTTGTTTACCATGTACGGGATTTCCGTAATGACTATAGACTGGCGGTTGGTGCGCGGATTTTTCTCTATTACCGCGCGCGCGCGAACCTGTATTATGCCTCTGCCCGTGCCGTAGGCCTCTTTAATGCCCTTGGTTCCGTGTATGAAACCGCCTGTCGGAAAGTCCGGGCCCGGCACTATGGCCATAAGTTCGGGTACCGTGGCGTTCGGCTTTTCAGATATTAAAATTAGCGCGTCGATTATTTCACTTATGTTGTGTGGCGGCATGTTGGTTGCCATGCCGACCGCTATGCCCGTAGAGCCGTTTACTAAAAGGTTGGGCATTGCCGAGGGAAGCACGTTCGGTTCTTCAAGGGATTCGTCGTAGTTCGGCGAGAAGTCAACGGTCTCTTTATCGAGGTCTTTTAATATCTCGGTAGAGAGGCGCGCCATGCGTACCTCTGTGTAACGCATAGCGGCGGCGCGGTCTCCGTCTATAGAGCCGAAGTTGCCCTGTCCGTCTATAAGCGGATAGCGCAGCGAAAAGTCCTGTACCATTCTTGTAATGGCGTCGTAAACGGCCGAGTCGCCGTGCGGATGGTATTTACCGATAACGTCGCCGACCACGCGGGCCGACTTCTTGTACGGCTTGTTCCACTCTACGCCGAGTTCGTGCATCGAAAAGAGTATGCGCCTGTGTACGGGTTTTAGGCCGTCTCGTACGTCGGGCAGCGCGCGTCCTATAATTACGCTCATCGCGTAGTCGAGGTACGACTTTTTCATCTCGTCTTCTATGTAAACGGAAGTCTGTTCCTGAGCCATCTATTCTCCGAAAGC
>JAJRYL010000390.1 GCA_024275855.1 Deltaproteobacteria bacterium | reverse complement strand
TTCAGTTTTTGCATTATGGCCGTTTACAGGCTTCACCCGTTTGCTAACCAAGTACTTTTGTGTTACCCCTGTGCGGGCGTGGCAACGGGCACGTTGCCACGCATCTCCGAAGTTGCACCAGTACCCTCTGCGGGTCTATATTTGGCGGACAGAACCTTTGTGGGGCTTGAAGCTCCAGCGACTTCAGGCTCAAGCGCCGTGTCGTTTACAGGTATTATCTGTTTGTTAACCAAGTGTTCTTACGCTACCATCCGTGGGGTTTTAAGCCCTGCGGTTTCGGTTCATACGTCTGTCTCTTGGCAAGGCTCTACCCAGCGTTGTCGGAGCGCCCCTTACCCGTCTTGCAAACCTGTTGATTATATGAGATAATTTACCTTTCTTTTGGCCTTTGGCCCGTGGGCGAAGTTACGCTTACGGGTTTTCTCTATAAAGGGCACGCAAGGGCAATCTGTTTTAAAGAGCTGGAGAAGAGATAATCAGCGGCAGGGATAAAAAAAGAAAGATTACCGAACGTATTAAAGAACGGCTCTCGGTCGAGGTCGGCTCTTTTCGCTCGAACCCCGGAGGCGGGTTGAGCATCTGCGTTATCTACCCTAATACCTACAAGCTCGGCATGTCCAACCTCGGTTTTCAAACGGTCTGCCACCTTATAAGCACATATAGAGGAGAGAGCGGCGGGGTAACGGTAGAGCGCGCTTTTTTACCGGATGCGGACGAAATAGCCGAGTACGAAAGAAGAGAGAGACCGCTGATCTCTTACGAGTCCAAAAAGGCGGTATCGGAGTTCGATATAGTAGCCTTCTCGATTGCCTTTGAGGAGGATTACTTTAACATTCCTAAAATTCTCGACCTCGCGAAACTGCCGGTTCCGGCAAAAGAGAGGGGTTTAGGCAAACGTTCGGCCTTCGACCCTATGGTAATAGCCGGGGGCGTGGCTGTCTCTTTAAACCCTGAGCCGATAGCCGATATTGTAGACCTCTTTATAGTAGGCGAGGCCGAAGGCGCGCTGCACCAGTTTATCGGGCGTTTTACGCAACTGCGCCACGGTAGCGGCGCTTTGATGGACAGGCAGGCAAGGATAGAAGCCCTCGACTCGCTGCCCTTTACCTACATACCGTCGCTCTACGAAGTAAAGTACGACGGGGTGGAAATAAGCTCTTTTAAGGCTAAAGACGGCGCTAAGGAGCGTATTGCGGCGACAAAAAATCTCAATCTCGACCAGTTCGACATACCGCGCTCTTTTGTATATACGCCCGATACGGCCTTTAAAGAGACCTTTTTAACAGAGGTCGAGCGTGGCTGCGGACGCGGGTGCAGGTTCTGCGCCGCCGGTTTCCTCTACCTTCCGCCACGGTGGCGTGATTTAGAGAAGGTAAAGACGGCGGTAGCCGAGGGTGTTGAGGTTGCCGGACAGGTCGGCCTTGTCGGCGCGGCGGTCTCCGAGTACCCGGATATAAAGGCGGTGGTAGAGGCGGGGTTAAAATTAGGCGCGTCTGTTACGTTAAGCTCGCTTCGGCTCGACTCGTTGGACGCCCCGTTTTTAGGTTCGTTAAAAGAGGCCGGGTACAGAACCGTTACAATGGCGCCTGAGGCCGGTACGGAGCGGCTGAGGGGCGTAATAAACAAGGGCATGAGTGACGCTGAAATACTCGGCACCGTGCAAGATGTTACAGATGCCGGATTTATAAGAGTGAAACTCTACTTTTTAATCGGCCTTCCGACAGAGACCGATTCCGACGCGCTCGCTATAGCGGAGCTGGCCAGAAAGGTGCGCTCGGTTATGAAGAGCGGTCTACTGCACCTGTCCATTAATCCGTTTGTGCCAAAGCCCTTTACGCCTTTTCAGTTTCACCCGTTTGAGCACAGCGCCGTAATCGATAAGCGTCTGTCCGCCATAAAAGGGGCGCTTAAAAAAGAGCGGGGCATAACGATAAAGGCGCTCTCTTCGAGGGAGGCGATTGTTCAGGCGTACCTGTCGAGGGCCGACAGGCGGGCCGGAGAGTTTGTTATAGAGGCCGCTAAAATCGGCGCCTCAAAAGCCATGAGAAAATGGCAGAGGAGCGGCAGGTTTTTTTTAGATTCCGTCTACAGAAAAATTCCCGAAGAGGCCATGCTGCCGTGGCAGCTTATAGACCACGGGCTCGATAAGGCGTACCTGTGGCGGGAGTACAAAAGGGGTTTGGAGGAAAAATTGACTCCTCCGTGCGATGTCGGAAGTTGTACGCGCTGCGGTGTCTGTGTAGAGTAGAGAAGGTACGGTTGCGCTAAAAGAGTATATTGGTAGATTAAAAGAGAGATAAAAGAAGAGATGAAGAAGATTACAACCATGAAAGGGCTGCTGCCGCTCGTAAGGCGGCCCGCCCGTTATATCGGCGGCGAGATCAATTCGGTAAAGAAAGAGCTTGATACGGTCGGGCTCAAGTTCGCCCTCGCCTTTCCCGACGCCTATGAGCTTGGCATGAGTCACTTGGGTTTTCAGGTTCTCTATACCGTTTTGAACAACGAGAGTTTCGTAGCGTGCGAGCGGGTCTTTGCGCCGTGGGTCGATATGGAGGCTTTAATGCGCGAACGCTCCATACCTCTCTCTACCCTTGAGAGCGGTATACCGTTATCGGAGTGCGACATAATCGGTTTTTCCCTACAGTACGAGCTTTCGTATACCAACATCTTAAGTATGCTCGACCTTGGCAATGTAACCCTTAAGGCTAAAGAGAGGGCGGAGCGAGAGCCGTTTGTTATTGCCGGAGGGCCGGTTGCCTTTAACGTAGAGCCGATGGCCGAGTTTTTCGACGCTGTTTTGCTTGGCGACGGTGAGCGGGCGGTCGTTGAAATATCGGAGGTCGTCAGGGATTCGAGGGAGAAACGAGAGAGCAGGCGACAGACGCTTCTCAGGTTAAGCGCGATAGCCGGGGTCTACATACCGTCATTCTTCGAAGTTATATATAATGACGACAATACCGTTAAAGAGATAAAATCCGTAGTAGACGGTTATACCGGAATACTTAAAAGAACAGAGCCGTCCATTGAGCCGCTTACCGTGCCGCTTAAGCCTATCGTACCCTTTGCGGAGACCGTGCACGACAGGGTCTCTGTAGAGATTATGCGCGGCTGTACGCGCGGGTGCAGGTTCTGCCAGGCCGGCATGATCTACCGCCCGGCAAGAGAGCGGAGCGCTGCAAAGATTACCTCTATAGTAGAGACGGAGCTAAAAAATACGGGTTACGACGAGGCGAGCCTGCTTAGCTTAAGCACCGGGGATTATACGAAGATAGAGGGGCTTTTAACAGGCCTTATGTGCGACCTCAGTAAAGAGAGGGTCTCTATGTCGCTGCCGTCGCTCAGGGTCGGAACGCTCAGCAGAACCCTTGCGTCCGAGATAGCCCGCGTCCGTAAAACAGGTTTTACCCTCGCCCCGGAGGCCGGTTCGGACCGCCTCCGTTTGGTGATAAACAAGGGTATTACCGAAGAGGACCTGCTGACCACGGCAGAGGTGGTCTTCTCGCTTGGCTGGCGGGCGATCAAGCTCTACTTTATGGTCGGCCTTCCTACCGAGACCGAAGACGACCTTTTGGGAATAGTACAGCTTGGCGCAAAGGTGCGCCGGATCGGCAAGCGAATACTGAAGAGCGCGCCCCAGGTAAGCGTTTCTGTTACGACATTCATTCCAAAACCCTTTACGCCTTTTCAGTGGCATCCGCAGATGGAGCTTGGTAAGTGCAAAGAGGTTCACTCTACGCTTAGAAAGCGGCTCAGAAGCTCGGGACTCGACTTTAAGTGGAACGACCCCGGGGCGAGTATCTTAGAGGGGGTCTTTTCGCGCGGAGACAGGCGGCTTTCGGCTGTAATAGAGCGGGCGTTTGAAAAGGGCGCGCGCTTCGACGGCTGGAGCGAAGAGCTTAAGGAGCCTCTTTGGGACGAGGCATTCACTGAGCTTGGCATAGAAAAAGAGTTCTATACGCATAGAGAGCGTTCTTTTGACGAAGTACTGCCGTGGCAGCATCTCTCCCCCGGAGTAACAAAAGAGTTTCTGATTAGCGAGCACGAAAAGGCGGTTGGCGTTGCGGGTGATGCGCTTAAGTCGCCGGGCGTCACGCCCCCCGGAGTAACAAAAGAGTTTCTGATTAGCGAGCACGAAAAG
>JAJRYL010000389.1 GCA_024275855.1 Deltaproteobacteria bacterium | reverse complement strand
TATCTCCGGAGCCTCAGAGATCACCTTCCTCTTCACAAAGCCCGACGGCACGGCAGCTACCCTTAAGTTGTTGAGTGCCTCACAGGTAGTATTTACAAACACCGGTACCGACGGCAAAGCCTATTACGACACAGAGACAGGTTTTCTGGATTCTGCCGGCACGTGGCAGAGACAGGGCAAAGTTGTTCTCGGTGGGAAAATTCATTACAGCGCGATCGTAAAATTCACGGTCAAGGGGCATCTGTAAGGGTCACCAAAAGGGTCACGCGACCCTACTTATCCACAGAGACAGGTCACTAAAAGGGTCACGTGTATATATCCCTATAGATACCTATAGGGATATATAGGGGGTAATCGTACGAAATAAGAAAAGCCGTAACCCCTTGAGTTCTTTTGTAAAACTTAGGAGTTACGGCTACTTATGTTTTGGCAGTCCCAGGGGGAATCGAACCCCCGTTTTCGCCGTGAGAGGGCGACGTCCTGGGCCACTAGACGATGGGACCAAAATGGCTTAGTCTATTTTTTTACCCCAAGTAGGTCTCTTTGTCAATACCGAAGCTGTTGTTGTTGAAAATATAAGCGCCTTTTCATGCAATGCATAAACGTATCCGTTTAGTTGCTTTTCTTTTTCGATAGATCGTATTTAAGTGCTTTACTGCCCGGAGAAATCCCTTTGTCAGGGGTACCGCTTCCGGTAAAGACTACATGGCTCTTGGTAGAGAAGTACCTTAACCTCTTGCCGTAGGTGAAGATGTCGTCGGTATCTCCAAAGAGTATACAGATGTTCTTTGACGGGTTAAACGGGTTTTTCACAGCTACGCCGACTACCGTGCCTGCTCTCTGATACTGTTTACCGGCAACGGTAATCCGGTCTTCATCGATCTTAAGTGTCTTTTCAAAATACTTCCACACAAGCTTGTTTACCGGATTTTCCCGCCTGTCGCCAAGTATCAGTATAGATTTTTCCGAGGCGTACTCTTCTATGTCGGCGTCGGTATAAGTTATTATCCGCTGACCGTAATCTTTTGAAAATAGATTCGCTATGGCGGCGTACTTGCTCTCTTTTCCTCCTGAGTCGGGCATTATTATCAACCCTGATCTGTCTCCGAAGAAGACGGAGAAAGAAGGGGGAATCTCTGTATCGTATAGCAGTCGAAAGATGGTGTAATCGGGGTCTAACTCTATAGAGGCCGGTTTTTCATCGACATCTAAGTATACTGTCTGCCTTTCTTTGTCTATTGCCACCTGTTCTTTCGTTTCTCTTCCGTCTTCCGAGGTGACAACTACCGGCAGGTTTAATCTGTAGGCCGGCCTTGTCTGCCCTATAGTTACCCCTACGGAGTAACCGCCGCTTTTTTTCGAGTCTACCGTAACGTCGTATATAGAGAGCGTCGGGGCGTCCGGTTGCATCAACCACTGGTCGAAGAACCAGCCGAGATCGGTATTGGAAGCGCTCTCAAAGGCCTTGCGTATGTCGTTCCATGTGGCGAAGCTAAAACGGTTCTGTTTGTAAAAGAGCTTCAACCCCCTTGCAAACGCCTTTTTACCTATGGTCGCTTCGAGCATACCGAAGAGCATGCTACCTTTGTTGTATCCGATAGACCGGGATGCCGTTGTGGTGGCGTCTTTGAAATCGCTAAGGGAGATAGGGGAGGAGGAGGCAAAGTTTTTATAACCTCTGAGTTTTGAAAGCCTGAAGTTGCGCGCTTCGGTCCGGCCTTTGATCCGTTCATAAAGGTAGTCTGCCGTATAGGTTGTAAGGGCCTCCGACCAGTTGCCGAACGAGTCGTCTATAAAGACCGAGTTGCCCCACCATGAGTGCGCGATCTCGTGGCCGAGCGAGGTATCGGGAATAAAGGGCAGGCGCAGAACGTGGGAGCCGAGCAGCGTAAACGACGGCATTCCGTACCCTGTTGGCAGAAAGTTCTCGACCACGGCAAACTTGCTGAACGGGTAGGGGCCGATCATATCGGTATAGAGGTCGAGGTAGTAACGGGTCTTGTCGAGATAGGTTTTTGTAAGTTCGGGGTCGTCTTTATAAAAGAAGGTGTAGAGGTTTATTCCTTTGTAGACCTCCTTTGTAACAAAAAAACGGGCGGCTACAAGGTTCAGCCCGTCTATGAATTTTGTTGTCTCCCAGGACTCTACGCTCTGCGCTCCAAGTTTTTCAGCGCTAACAAGCCTACCTTCGGTAACCGTGGTCAGTTCGCCCGGTACCCTTATGTCAATCTTGAAAAGCGCGAGTTCCACCTTTTCTCTCGGATACCAGTAGGCGTTGGAAGGAAAATATATGCCTTCGGGGCCGATCATCCCGTCGTCTACATAAGCTACTCCGCGCCGTATGCGTGAGCGCGCGGCCTCTATGGATTCGTACTTGCCGTGAAATTCTATTATAAGTTCTTTTTCCTCTCCACTCTCTTTACCAAGCCGTGTCGTTGCGTCTATATCTATTATAATTTCTTGTAGATGATCTTCTTTAATGCGCCCTATACTGTAGGCCGCGTCTATCCCGTTATACCGTATTGAATCTATTGTAGAGCCGTCCCTTAAATAGAGCGTAAGTTCCGGGTCGGGGCCGGCGTCAGGGGTGTCTCTTAAGGTTATTATGTCTTTGCCGCTCGACGTTCTCAACTCTGCGTCTATAGTGACGCTTATTTCGTGCGAGAGCAGTCTGTATTTGCCGCCTAAGTCGCCTGCGGCAGACTCTTGAGCGTTTGCTATAAGCATAAAAAATACCAGTAGTATAAGTTGCGGTGATAAAAAGGTTGGCGGCTTGTACAGGGTTGAATTTGTCATCTATTATAAAGGCCTCTGTTTGAAGTATCGGCTATTCGAGTTTGTTGTACTCATTGATTTTTTTGGCACAAGAGATTAATTATAGCATGTCGGGACGTTATTTGCGTTGAGGGCAGCTTGAAGTTGGATTAATAAAAGAAAAACCCTGTAGTAACCTGTTTTTAATAATTCTTAGATATACTCTATTTAGTGTTAATGGTAATGGAACTAACCGGTCGGTAGGTGACGGGGCTTACCGGCCGGGTATAAAAGAGCGTTAGAGGTAGATAATAGTTGATCAGCCGGCAGTTTAACGTAGCCGGATAAATCATATAAAAGAGAACTTTTCATGTGTTAAAGAGGCCGGGTGGCGAGACCCGGCCTCTTTTTTATTTCCGG
>JAJRYL010000388.1 GCA_024275855.1 Deltaproteobacteria bacterium | reverse complement strand
TTAAAGGTATAATGAGTCGATAAATAACGATCCTGTCAGCCTATTATCCATATACTCTCTCTTTTTAATGATACCCTTACTGTATCGCCCGTGGCAAGGGCTAACTTCACAAGCACATGGTTGGGCAGCTCTACCTTGAGGTTCCCCTTTGCCGTCAGCAATTTAAGGTAAAGCAGGTGCGTTGTGCCGCGCCCGGTTATAGAGGTTATCTCGCCCTCTACAACGTTGTCTCTAACCTTGTGTTCAAGCGTGCGGTCTTTTCTGATTATAACAATCTCTTCGGGCCTGATACAAAAAACAACCTCTTTGCCGACCGTTATACCGGCGGCTTTACTTCGTCCGTGAAAAGAGGCGTGTATTTCGCCGATATCCACGCTCCCGATAACAACCTCAGTGCCGGAAACAAGGGTTACCCGCCCGGTAAAGATGTTCCGGGTGCCTACAAAACGAGCCACGTTTTTAGTGGCCGGACGGTAGAAGACCTCTTCGCGGCTGCCGAACTGCTCTATGCGTCCCTCGTTCATAACGGCAATACGCTCAGAGAGCATAAAGGCCTCTTCAAGGTCGTGGGTAACGACAACGGTCGTTACGGGGTAGAGCCTGTGAATATTCAACAGGTCGGCACGGAGCTTTTCGCGAACGGAAAAGTCGAGCGCAGAGAAAGGCTCGTCAAGTAGCAGTACACGCGGTTGCGTGGCAAGGGTTCTGGCAAGCGCCGCACGCTGCTTCTGTCCGCCCGAAAGCTCGCTCGGATACCGTTTGCCCAATCCGTCAAGGCGCATAATGCCTATAAGCTCTTCTACGCGCACAGCGGCTCCGGGCGCGCGAAGCCCACCGATGCCGTAAGAGATATTCTCCTCCACCGTCATATGCGGAAAGAGCGCGTACTCCTGAAAAAGATAACCGGTACGGCGCAGGCGAACCGGAAGATCCACCCCGGTAGCAGAGTCAAAAACAGGCTCTTCAGCCACGGTAACGAAACCGGCATCCGGTTTGATAAGGCCCGAAATCATCTTTAGCGTAAGCGACTTTCCTGCGCCCGACGGGCCGAAGAGCACGAGCAGCTCGTTGGACAGCTCCAGCGAAATGTCGAGATGAAAAGAGCCAAAACTTTTGGTTATGCTGAACTTAAGCGACATCCGCCCCCGGTCTGTTTTTTTAGAAAAAGATTAATACCTGCTGCGCGCGAACCTGCCCGCAAGGTAGAGAACAACAAAACTGAAGAGCGTAATGATAGCCACCATTATGTTCGCCGCGCCCGAATCTCCAACCTGCACGGCGTCGTAAATAGCTATAGGCAGCGTTTGGGTAAGGCCGGGGATATTACCGGCCACCATAAGCGTAGCGCCAAACTCTCCTGTAGCGCGCGCAAAGGCCATTACCGTACCCGCTAAAATAGCGCGCCACGCAAGCGGCAGCGTTATGCCGATGAGCACCTGAAATTCCGTTTTACCGAGCAGGCGGGCGGCGTCTTCCAAATTACGGCCAACGTCCTCCAACCCGGCGCGTACCGGTTTCACAAACAACGGCAGCGAAGAGATGCAGGCCGCGAGCACCGCGCCCTTCCATGTAAAGACGATCTGCAACCCTACGGCATCTTCTAAAAAACGGCCAAGGGCGCTTGAGCGCCCGAAGAGGCTGAGGAGATAGTACCCGAGCACGGTGGGCGGAATTACAAGGGGCTGCATAATAAGAACATCGAGCACGTTCTTTCCGATAAAGTCTTTACGGGCAAGCAGAAGCGCAAGCGCCAAACCCACGGCAACCGTTATAACGGTTGCAACTACCGATACTTTTATAGTTAGAAAGAGAGGAAATAAGTCCATAAATCCCGTACCTGCCTGATTGCCGGATCTAATATAGAAATTTTTAACGTTTAAAAGACGCTAAAGAGTCTTTAAACAGACCGACTTATTAATTGCTGCATCGACTATACAAGTATTCTTAAAAAGGGCGGAACAACCCGTTAAACCGAACGAACTACTTAAGAGCGGCAAAACCGTTTGCAAGCAGTACGGCATTCGCCTCAGGACTTAAAAAGAAAGACATAAAAAGCTCAGCCTCTTTTCTGTTCGGGCTTTTAGTAACAATGCCCGCCCCGTACTCAATAGGGGAGTGCAGCCCCTGGGGTATATCAACCGAGTACACCTCTTTAACTCCGGCAATGGATTTAGCTACTATACCTACCGCCGCGTTTCCGCTCTGCACGAACTGAAGCACCTGCCGGACGTTTTCGCCGTAAACGATTCTTTTGCTCACCCTATTCCAGACCCCGGCGCTCTTTAACGCCTCCGCCGCCTTTATGCCGTACGGCACATGCCCCGGGTTGCCTATGGCAAAACGGGCGTCTACAGTCCTTAAATCGTCCATACTTATAATCTGTAATCCCGATGCCCTGTTTACGACTATAACCAGCGAGCCGAGGGCAACGTTTTTAACGCTGCCGGGCAGCAGCTTGCCTTTTTTCTCCAAGCGCAACGCGTACTTTTTATCCGCTGCGATGAAAAGGTCGAACGGCGCCCCATGCTCAATCTGCGTGGCAAGCACTCCGGTAGAGGCGAACGAGAAGCGAACCCCGATGCCGGAGACCGACTTAAACCTTTGCGCTATCTCTTTTAAAACAGTGCTTAAACTCGATGCAGCGGCCACGGTTATAGTGCCATTAGCGGCAAGCGCACTCTGTGGTATAAAAACAGACCCACACAGAACGGCAAAGACGAAGCACATGACAAGAATCGGTTTTTCTACTCTACCTGATAACATAACGGCCTTTCATATTACGGTTCAACCACAAAAAAATGGCGCAAAAAAACCGGCCACGGGAAAGGGTCGGTTTGAAATTCAGCGCCACAAGAGTTTCTTAAACCATCTCCTTTCCAAACACGGGAGACGTATCCGTTTCCGGATACACCCTATCGGCCTCGCCCCGTAGCTCCACTATATCAGTGAAACCTTAGAAGGTGTCGGCTCGGAGATACTCATATTCAATTGTCCTACCGCTATTTATAACACAACAACGTCCGCACGGTCAAGCCGCGCGCTTACCGCCGCATGCTTACCCTGGAAACTCAAACCCTATCGTAGCGCCGCACCCCTCTCCGGGGCTCACCCATACACGCCCGCCGTGGGCCTCCGTAAAGCTCTTGAGTATACATAGTCCGAGCCCGGCGCCGCCGGTCTTTATACCCGAATCCGTCTGGAAGAAGTCGTTAAAGATTCTATCGGCAACCTCCTTGGACAGACCCTCTCCGTCGTCGGAGACCGTAAAACGGAAGGTGCCGTCTTTTACAGACCAGTGTATCTTAACCGCCGTATCGGCATACTTATAGGCGTGCGCTAAACTGTTTTGCAGCATTCTGCGGAACTTTTCAGCGTCGAGGCTTATCTCTTCTCCACCCTCTATGCAACCGGTATACGGGACGCCGTTTATTATTACCGACTTGCTCATGCCGGTAAAAGGTTTCACAACCTCGTCTATAATAACCGCCGGGTCTATCTTGTGCCTGTTCAGCCTTACCTCTCCGTTATCGCTCCGGCTGTACTCTAAAATATCGTTGGTCATATAGTTCAACCTGTTCGCAGACTCAAGTATGGTGTTGAGTTTGCCCCGCTCTTTTTCACTCAGCTTCTCTCCTACAAGTATAAGCAGAAGCTCGGAATTAGCCATAATAGAGGTTAACGGAGAGCGCATATCATGAACGATATAATCCATATATATCCGCTTGAACCTCTCAAGTTCTTTATGCCGGGTCATGTCGAAGGCGATACCCAAAAAGTTTTTTATAGTACCCCCGGTATTCTTTATAGCGTTTATCGAGAGCAGTACCGGTACCTCCCGCCCGTCTTTGCGGCTGTTTATAATCTCACCTACCCAGTAACCTTTCTCCTCGTCGAACAGGTCTTTCCACATCTCTTCATACAGTTCCGGCGTAGAGTGTTTAGACTTTAAAAGACGCGGGTTCTGCCCGAGCACCTCGCGGCGTTCGTACCCGTAGAGCCTTAGAAAGGAGTCGTTGACGTCTATAATCTTGCCGTCGTCGTCGGTAACGGCAACAGAGTCTTGAGAGAAGCTGAAGATACGCTGGAACTCGGCGGAGAGGATGCCCGGAACGTCTGTAGACCGGTTTATGCTTATATTGAGTATATAGGAGTAGATCTTTTGGGAGGCGTCGCGAAGCGGAAAGATAGAGAGGTACGCCTCTACCGTGCCGCCGTCTTTATGGTTCAGGTTAACGCTCTGTCCGAGCCTGCCGCCTGCCGGGCCGTCGGGGTCTAACAGGGCGCCGACAAGTTCGGTCTCTGAAAAGAGAACCTCTAAATGAGAGCCTAAAACCTCGGTCTCAGAAAAACCGAGCAGGCGTTC
>JAJRYL010000387.1 GCA_024275855.1 Deltaproteobacteria bacterium | reverse complement strand
TTGCGGCCTTCTTTCCGATTGATAGGCGGAAAAGGCCCTCAAAACTGCGCCTTGAGTTTATGGCCTTAAGTATCTTCTGTTCGGTCTTAAGGCCGAAACCGGGCAAAATCTGCAACTGCCCGCTCTCTGCCGCGGCCTCAAGCGCATCTATAGAGTCTATACAAAGTTCTCTGTAGATAAAACCTGTCTTTTTAGGCCCCATGCCGTTAAGCTTCAGTATGTCGAGCAGGCCGGGCGGGGTTTTGGCCAACAGCTCCTCGATAGAGGCGCACCTGCCCGTGCTTATCAGTTCAACTATCTTTCCAGCCAGACCCTTACCTATACCGGCCAAAGCGGTTATACCCGCCTCGCCCTCGTTAGCCAGAAGAGCGGACAACTCTACATCGAGCCCCTCTACCGTCTGCGCGCCGTTCCTGTATGAGCGTACCCTGAAACGGTTCTCTCCCAATACCTCGTAAATATCGGCTACGGTATCGAGTATTTTTACAATCGAGTAATTATCCATTCAATAAACGTCTTCCGTTAAGGTTCGTTACCATTTACAATAAGCCGAATGAGCGCCTGAAAACAGACCCGCTCAACCGTATAATATATGTATACTATATTTTTTGATTGATTGTGAGGGCTGTTTCAGTTAAAAACTATAAGATGAAAAATAACCCTATAGGCATATTCGACTCCGGGCTTGGCGGATTGACGGTCTTATCGGAGGTCGCCCGCCTTCTCCCGACGGAAGAGACCATCTACCTTGGCGATACGGCGCGCGTGCCGTACGGCATAAAATCGAAAGAGACGGTGGTGCGCTACGCGCTTGAAGACGCCGCTTTTCTTCAGAGCCACAAGGTAAAGCTGATTGTTGCGGCCTGTAATACCGCAAGCGCCAACGCGCTCGACATACTTCAAAAAGTACTTAACGTGCCTGTAATCGGCGTAATCGAACCGGGCGCGCGCGCGGCGGTAAAAGCCACTAAAACCGGGCGCATAGGTATAATAGGTACCTCGGCCACAATAGACTCCAACGCCTATACCAGTGCCATTGTAGACCTTGCCCCAGAGGCGAAGACCTTTGCCCTTGCCTGTCCGCTCTTTGTGCCCCTGGTCGAAGAGGGCTGGAACGACAATGAAATAGCGCTAAGCATCGCGAAAAAGTATCTCGTGGAACTGCAAGAGGCCGATATAGATACGCTTGTGCTCGGCTGTACCCACTACCCGTTGTTAAAAGGGATAATAGCCAAGGTTATGGGCCCCGGTGTAACGTTAATAGATTCCGCCGCCGCTACCGCTACCGTGGTATCGGCTCTTCTTGAAAAAGAGGGCATAAAAAACAGCAGCGGCTCAAATGCTTCGCACGCCTTTTTTGTAACCGACTCTCCCGATAATTTCGTTAAGGTCGGCACCCGTTTCTTCGGCAAACGGCTCAACTGCGCCTCTTTGGCCGAACTGGAAAGAAGATCATAATATAATGGCCAAAAAGAGGGTCAAGCCGACTGTAAAGAACAAAAAATGGGTAAAGAAGAAGAACCGGAAGAAAGAGCGCAAGCTTGGCGGTTGGTGGCTTGTAGCCAATATCGTCTCGTTCGGACTCGTTATAGGTACCGCCGTAGTTATCTTCTTCGGAGATAGGCCGGGGGATAAAAGCGCCGCTACGCAAACGGAGAGCGCACAAGTTAAACCCTCCACAAAAAAAGTTACCGTCTACTTCGGCAGCCGGGACGGAGAGTCGCTTCGCGGCAGTACGGTAAACGTTAAAGAGGGCAGACTTAGCGACGAGATAGCCGAAGCGGTAGAGCTGCTTTTAAAAAAGCCGGATAATAGAGGGAAAAAACGCAAAAACAGGGTCGAAAAGACACTGCCGCCGGGCACCCGCCTGCTCGGAGTTCGAGTTAAAGGCAATACGGCTGTTGTAAACATGAGCAAAGAGATAAGAGATAAACATCCGGGCGGCACAGCCGCGGAAATGCAGACAATCTACTCTATAGTCAATACCGTGGCGCTCGGCTGGCCGGAGATTAACGACGTGCAACTCCTTGTAGAGGGAAAACGCGTTGAGACCATTGCCGGACATATAAGTATAAAACTCCCTATCCGGCCAAACCGTTTAGTCAATGCCGACTAACCGTTTGCGTTATAAACAGCTATAACTACCCGAAAAAACTTATTTCTTTACTGTTAAAGCAGCCTCTTCCACCCTCGCTGCTCTTCACAACGCCCATTCCAGCCTAATTTTAAAGTCAAAGCCCGATCTGCCGATAAATATAGTATTCATACGACTTTACCGCTGCGCTTAATATTTTAAAC
>JAJRYL010000051.1 GCA_024275855.1 Deltaproteobacteria bacterium | reverse complement strand
TGGGCGGAACGGAAGACCTCGTTTTGCCAGTACGAAATCTCGCTCGCCGAAAAACCCTTATTTACGTCCGGGCTCATTCTTTTAAGCGACTGGTTGAGTATATCTATCGAGTTGGCGACGTAGAAGCACTGTTTAAAAAGCTCTTCCAGGTATATCTTTAAAACTCTCTGTTCCATGATACGTACTGTCCTTTCGTTATGTCGTTATATAGTTATAAACGGAGCTAAATGAGCCGCCCGGCCGCAATACCTAAAAAGAGAAAGATCAACCCGGTTACGTTCTGTACGGCGATATTGCCGATAGCGAGGGCGAGTTGAGAGCCGCGCAAAAGCGAACCGGTATCGAAAATAAAGGTAGAGAAGGTGGTTAACGCGCCCATGAAACCGACCAGTATAATTGTGCGTGCCTGAGGGCTTATAACAAACCTCTCCTCTGCCAGCGTCCAGATAAAACCGAACAGCAGGCAGCCGAGCATATTTACGGAGAAGGTACCCCACGGAAACGCGCTCGACCCGGACAAGCGCTGAACAAAACCGCCGAGGTAGTACCGGGTAAGGGTACCGACGGCACCCGCTATGGCAATAAAAAGAATCTTCAATGGTCTCTCAACTATATTTTACCGTGATACCGGAGACGCCCGGGACGGAATAAAAGATTTCTTTATGGTCTCCCAAGCACTCTTTTTACTACTCTGCCTGAATGCCGGAGATGCCGACTACGGAAATAAAAGATTTCTTTATGGTATTTTTATCGATTTTTTTTACAGTATAAAATTCTCCTTTTTATACAATAGAGTCCGATGTAAAAGCAAATTTATTGTACCACAGCGTACATAGAGGAAAGTCCGTCACAAAAACTCAACTTACAGATAATATAGTACCGCACCCCAAACATGCAAGGGAGAGAGGCGTATTCGCGTTAAGAGCCTTAAAACCTGACTGACGAATATGAGGCTATTAATTGACTTGACAGGCGCAATGGTGTACTTTTTTATTTTCCGGCCTGTACAGGTAGAACGGTATACTACAAGCCGCCGGCACTGTGACCCGCGTCACCCGGAATAAAGAGGCGGTATGCTAAACTTAAAAGATAAAAAAACTTACTGGGGAATAAAAAATTGAACGAACTCGCAATCGATACAGGCATATGGCACATGATGATCAATGCCGGCCCAATGGTAAAGCTTGTACTGCTGCTCTTGCTTGGGTTCTCTGTGCTCTCGTGGGCCATTATCATCCAAAAGCTTCTGCTGTTAAAGAAGGTAGAGGCCGAGACCGCCGACTTTTACGACCTCTTCTGGCAAAAGAATCAGTTGGAGCAGGTTGCCGCCGCCGCCAAAAACTACAAAAAAACACCTCTTTCGCACCTGTTTATGGCTCTATACTCCGAGTTCGCGACCGACATAAGGGAGGGACAGAAGCTTGAAGCCGTGCGCCCGGGCGACAGACGCTCCGTAGACCGCATGCAGCGCCTGTTAAAAAAGGCCGGCGCGAAAGAGCTTGCGCGCCTTGAGTACGCGGTGCCGTTTTTAGCTACAAGCGGCAATACCGCGCCTTTTATCGGCCTCTTCGGTACGGTATGGGGCATAATGACCTCTTTCAGAGCGATAGGGGCAAAGGGCGCGGCAAACCTCGCCGTAGTGGCGCCGGGTATCTCGGAGGCGCTTGTCGCAACCGCCATGGGCCTGCTTGTGGCTATTCCGTCGGTTGTGGGTTACAACTACATCGTCTCTAAAACATCGCGCATCGCCACAGAGATGGAGAACTTCTCGGCAGATCTTATAAACGTCTTCGAGACCAGGGTACGGTAAGTACGGTACGTCAACCTCTACTTGCAGTGGGTTGGCCGCAACTATATAAAAGAGGTTACAACGGTTGGAGTTTAACAGCATAGGAAAGAACAAGCTGCTCTCGCAGATAAACGTCACCCCCATGGTGGACGTAATGCTCGTGCTGCTTATAATCTTCATGGTAGCGGCCCCTATGATGCAGTCCGGCATAGACGTGGACCTGCCCAAGATTGAGGCCTCTACCCTGAAAAGCCCCACGGAGCCTATAGTAATCACCATAGATAAACGCCTTAGAATCTACATGGGGAAAAAACGGGTCAGACAGCACGACCTGAAGAAGAAGCTGGCCGCCATAAAAAAGACAAGGCCGGACCTTTCTATTATTTTAAAGGCGGATCAAACGGTATCGTACGGCACTGTTATACGGACTATGGCGGAGATAAGAAAAGGCGGCATTACGAATATAGGTATGGTAACGGAGCCGGCAACCGTAAAATAAGTCAGAAAGTCCGCTTTATACAAGGTTTATGCGCTAATGGCAAGTACCGTATTTCGACACCCGCCCGACAAAGGATTCCTGCGAATAGTAGGCGGCTCCATAGTCCTGCATATCGTTGTTATAACAGTCGGGCTTATACTGCTAAACTATACCCCTAAGCGGAAGTTTCTTACACCTGTCTACTCAGTAAGCCTCGTTGCCCCTAAACATAGAGTTGTTCGGAAAAGAGCCGTAAAAAGAGTGGCCGTAAAAAAGGCCGCGGCAAAACCGGCGCCGGTAAAGAAAAAGAGCGTTAAG
>JAJRYL010000050.1 GCA_024275855.1 Deltaproteobacteria bacterium | reverse complement strand
GAGTGCGCCTCTTCGAGAAAGATTTTTTTGTACTTTGAAGTGTCCATTGTGGTAACGCCAGAGGATTGGGTGTGAGGTGTTCCGGAGTTGTTACTCCTGTCCGAAAACCTTCTTAAGTTCCTTGAGGATAATCTCATCTTCAAGCGGTTTGGTTAGGTAGGCGCACGCGCCGGCGCTTAACGCCTCTTCTACCATCGGTTCGTACGACAGGCTCGAACACATAACGACCTTGGTCTTTACTCCGAGCGCCATAATCTCTTTCGCGGCCTCAAGCCCGCTCTGCTTCGGCATAACAACGTCGAGTATTACGAGGTCGGGCTCTATCGAGCGAACAAGCTCAACGGCCTCGTCGCCGTCAACACCTTCGGCTACAACGTCGTATCCGGCCTTTTTAAGAAGATCTTTCAGGCTCTCTCTGTAGAAGTACGTGTCGTCTACGACGATAATACTCTTTGCCATACGCTTCTTTCCGTCTGTTTTCTTCTCGTAACCAGAGGTAGAGAAGGGTGCTTGTCGCGGTTACGCTTCAGCCGATCACCCTGTGCGTAGATAGAATATCCGCCGTTACCTCAAAGTACGGCAACCAGTCTATCACCGTTATGCCGCGCCCCCGGACAGCTATCTTTTCCGTCGGGTTTTGACTCGGCGCGGTCTCGGCCGCAACTCCGCGCTCTTCGTCCGTTTGCTCTTTTTTGTCGGTTTGGCCGGTACGGCTTTCAGGCTCTACAGTGTCTAAAACAAATGATACCTCAGAGCAGCCTATATCGAAAGCGAGTATTTTGTCTTTCTCTTTTAAGACGATTATCCTGTGAAAGTTGTTCTTCTCCGGTTCCGGTTTAGAGATAGATAAGAGGCGAAAGGTATCGAGCACCGCAACAGGAGTACCGCTTAGCGTTACTACGCCTGAGACCGGACCCGATTGTCCGGGAAGAAAGTAGACCCTGTCGGTCTCAAGGATTTTATGGACGTGGGCGGTCTTGAAACCGAAGAGGCGCCCCTGCGCCTCGAATATAAGTCTGTCGCTCATGCCCCTCTCCCTAAGCCTCTTTCCGCTCCGCCCTGTTGTCGAGCACAAAACGCGAGACCACTCTCATCAGGTCGCTCGACCGTTCCGCGAGACGGTCGGATGCCGCCATAGTCGCCTTTACGGTCTCGCCGTGCCGTTCAACCGCCGTTTCAACATGTTCGGTGCTCGCTACGTTCTCTTTGGCTATGCGCGCTACCTCGGTCGTTATCTCTACCGTACGGCCAGCCTTCTCTTTCTGTTTGTGTGTAAGGCCTAAAATCAGCGTGGCTTTTTCAGCTACCTCGGAGGTGTATTCGGTAATATCGGACAGGATTTCGCGAATCTTTCTAAGATCCTCGCGTCCGCCCTTAAGGTTGGACGCGCCTTCGTTTGCCGTGTAGACGACACGCTCTACTTCCGAGCGAATCTCTTTTACAAGCAGAGAGACGTCCTGTACCGAGTCGTTTGTATTGTCTGCGAAACGGCGCACCTCTTCGGCTACCATTGCGAAACCTCTGCCGTGCTCCCCTGCTTTAGAAGCCTCTATGGTGGCGTTCAGGGCCAGCAGGTCGGTCTGCCTCGAAATATGGGTGATAACGTCGAGTATCTTGGGTATGTCGTTTATCTTCTCCTGAAGCCGCATAGTGGCGCGTTCGTTCTTCTCTATGTCGGAGAAGATCGACTCCATCTTCTCCATTGCCGAGGTAACCGAGGTCGCGCCCTTTTGCACCATTGTGTTGACCTTTTGCGAGGAGTTTACGCCCTCGGTTATCTTTGTCGCTACCTCGTCGGCAAGCTCGGCCATGGACTTTACGGTAGTGGCGGCCTCGCCTATGTGGTTGGCCTGCTCTATCGCGCCGGCGAAGATGCGCGACGTTCCGGATATAACGGCCTTCGACGTCTCGTGCCCCTTTGCCACCGCCGAGCTTATAGATTCCTGCGCGTCGGTCAGGTTGTCCACTGTCTTGTTTATCTGCTCTACAAGACTTCTCAGGCTTTCGTTCATCGAGATTACGGCGAGTTCGAGGTCTACCGTCTCGTCGGCGAAGAACGGTTTTCGTTTCGCAAGCGTGTCGCTCCTTGTAAGGTCGCCTATGGATATTCTGCGCGCGGTATCGCTGATAAGGTTGAAGTGCCGGGTGAAGGAGCGAGTGAAGATGGCGCCGAGGATAAGCCCTATTACTATGGCCATCAGTACGCTTAAAGGCTGCCGTGCCCACTCGACCACTCCGGTTTTTTCGATAGACCCCGGTACAAAGACGACCACGGCGACTACCATTATAAAGCCGAGAATAAATTTGTTGCCGATAGATACCTTTATCTGCATATCGCTCTCTTTCCTATGCTATTTTAACTGCTCTTCGAGTCGTGCTTTTATTTTACCGATAATGACGGCTGTTGCGTGTATATACCTTTATCGGTCTTTTTTTCCGTACTCTTAATATTTCTTTTAAGGGTACTACTGAAAAGAAAGAGGCTTAAAAGTGGGTGTAACCGGAACTCTTC
>JAJRYL010000386.1 GCA_024275855.1 Deltaproteobacteria bacterium | reverse complement strand
TTCAAGCATCACCTCTTTGGCCGCGTGGCGGTTTATAATGGCGAATATTTCCTCAACGTCGCCTGTGTTTGCTTTTCTTACGCTTCCAATCTTTTGGGAAAGGGGCACAGCTCTATCCTCATGTAAATTCAACCCGACCGCACGGCCCGCCAACACTTTTTAAATTCAACCCGACCGCCCGGCCCGCCAACACTGTATAGTCTAACACTTAAACGGTCTTATGATTTAAAAAAAAGAGGCGGCTCTGCCTCTAAGCGCAATCTTTAAAGAGAAGAACAAATTCTAAACAACCGTGTGATGAAAACCCGTAAAGCCGCCGAACCCGCACGGCAGAAAAGTGCCGTATAAAGCGCAAAAGCAATGCAACCGACAGGGCAAAAATACCCGGAGACCAATAAGAACGACCCGACCTATACAATGTAGAAAAACGGACGGCAACCCGTAAAATCGCCTCCGGCCCTAAAAGACCGGGGTTTTATGACCGGGTTTTATAAAACCGGCCCCTAAACCTTAACGCTGTTGCCTGTTGCCGCCTCTATCAGTTCGGCGGCATGCCTGCGTGTGGTCTCCGTAACGCTGAGGCCGCCGAGCATTTTTGAAATCTGACCTATCCTTGCGGCTTCGTCAAGCTCCTCGACTAAAGAGACCGTTCTGCCGCTGCCGGACTCTTCTTTTGAAACAGCAAAGTGCTTATCGGCAAATGCCGCTATCTGCGGCAGGTGCGTTATACAGATAACCTGCTGCGCCTTAGCCACCTCTTTGAGCTTCTGCCCGACGGAGCGTGCCGTTGCCCCGCCTATTCCGGCGTCTACTTCGTCAAAGACTAAAGTCTCTATGCCCTCCGACACCGAAACCCGTTTAAGGGCAAGCATTATTCTCGACAACTCGCCGCCCGACGCTATACGGGCAAGCGGTTTAGCCTCTTCTCCCGCGTTTGGCGTAAGGTAAAAAGAGACCCTGTCCGCGCCCTTCTCTCCTAAACGCAAAGTTTTTCCGTCTTTTGCGCCCGGTTCAGCCGCACCCTTTTGCGCGGCCTCGTAAATATTAACATCAAAGAGCGCGCCTGTCATGCCGAGGTTTTTAAGCTCCTCTTCCATCTTTTTCTTCAACCCGGCAGAGTACTTTATCCGTGCCGTAGTAACTCTTCCGGCAACAGTCTCAGCCTTCGCACGCGCCTTTTCAAGGGCCGCTTCAAGCCCCGCGCGCTCTGTTACGGATTTTTCAAGCTCGACAAGTTCCGTGTCTATCTCCGCCTTATGCTCTAAGACAGCCTCTATGCCGGGACCGTACTTTCTCGATAACCGATGAATCGTATCTATGCGGTCGAGTACAATATCGAGCCGCTCCGGCTCTTCACTTATTGAGCCGGAAAGATCGCGCAGCGTATTTGCCGCGTCTTCGAGGCTAAACAGCGCCTCTTCAACCGCCTCCGCGCTCTCTTTCAGCCTCGAGTCGAACCCGGCGGCCTCCTTTAACGGGCCGAGCAGCGTACCGAGCCGCTCTACTACCGCGCCGTTCTCCGCATAAAGAGCGTTTTGCGCCTCAACCACAGCACTCTTAATCTTTCCCGCATTTTGAAGTCGTTCTTTCTCGCCATTCAGTTCCTCCTCTTCACCGTTCGTCAGTCCGGCCTCCGCTATCTCCTTTGACTCGTACAAGAGAAACTCTCTTCTTTTTTTCAGCTCATCCGCCCCTTTTACCAGACTCCGATACTCGGCTTCGCGCTCTTTAAACCCCCTGTACGCGACCGCCATCGACTCTCTCAACCCGCCCCCGCCCTTAAGTCCGGCAAAAGTGTCGAGCAGTTCGATATGCTCTTCGGGACGGGCGAGGCTCTGGTGCTCGCTCTGGCCGTAAACATCTATAAGCGCCGACCCTGCGAGACCGAGCGTAACAAGGGTAGCGAGCGAACCGTTTATGTAAATCCTGTTTTTGCCCGCCCTCTGCACTATCCGTTTTATAATAATTTCTTCAGAGACCTCTATCCCGGCCGCTTCTAAGACTTTAACGGCCTCCGAACCGGCCTCTACTGAAAAGAGCGCCTCTACCTCCGCCGCCCCCGCCCCGGTACGGATAAGGTCAGCGCTTGCCCTGTCTCCAAGTATCAAGGATAGCGCGTCGATTACTATCGATTTTCCGGCCCCTGTCTCGCCCGTAAAGATATTGAGCGCCGGGCCGAAAGAGAGTTCGAGCCTCTCGATAATAGCAAAATTCTTTATGCGAAGTTCTAAAAGCATTTGGCTTTTTTTGTAATAACCGGCTCCGGGTTATCCGGGCCATTGGCGTGAGTTCCAAAGAAGGCCTGTTCTATTCGGGCCTCCGTGCGGCACAGAAAAATGTAGCCATTTTAATAACCGCAACCTCAGGAAAAGATAAAAGAAAGAAGAACATCTCTTTCTTTTTCGTCTCCGGACAATTCATGCACGAAGTATCAGTAGATACCCTGAAGAGAGGTTAAAGAGGTTAGGGCTTAGCTGTCCTCATCTACCTTAACCTCCCACATCAGCCTCTCTCTAAGAATTTCGAAGTAACTCTTGCCTTCGTACTTAACGAGATGAACCGACGAATCAACCGCCCTCTTTATGCATATAACGTCGTCGCATTGGATATCAATATCAACATGGCCGTCGAGCATCAGCCCTATATTCTCCTGTCCGGCGCAGACTTTAATATCTATGCTCATCCAGTCGGGTATAACAACGGGACGGTTGCTCAGGTTGAACGGACAGATAGGAACGACTATTATAGAATGGATGGTCGGGTAAAGGATAGGCCCGGCGGAAGAGAGCGAGTACGCGGTAGAACCTGTCGGAGTCGCCACTATAAGGCCGTCGGCCCTGTAAGTCGTAACGTATTCGCGGTTTATGCGCGTCTCTACCCTGATAAGGCGCGCGTGCGTGCTTTTAATAACAGCGTCGTTTAAAACCTTGTGTGTCGAGAGCAGTTTATCGTCCCGATAATGCTCTACCGAGAGCATCATCCGCTCTTCTGTCTCAAACATACCGGCGACAACGCTTTCGAGCAGCGGCATGGCCTCGTCAACGGTAACCGCGGTCATAAAACCGAGCCCGCCCATGTTGACCCCGAATATGGGCACCTTTCTGCCGTTGAGCAGTCGCGCGGCATGCAGCATGGTGCCGTCTCCGCCAAGCACCACCAGCTTGTCTACCATAACGCCAAGCTTCACAGGCGTCAGTTCTTCTGCGGGTTTTACAGCGCCACCGGTTGTATCTTCGGCAAAGACCTCATAACCTTTGGACTTAAGCCAACCGGCTACCTTGCAACCGAGTTTTGCCGCCTCTGCGCTGCCCGCCTTTATTATTATACCGTACTTTTCCAATAGAACAGAGACGCTCCTTAAAAAAAAGTTGAGGCTGTAACCTCGTTATCTGGAACTTACTTTGCGGATATATAACCACGTGCAGTCTTTACCGCTACCGCTAACCTTCAAACTCAAAGAGACAGAGACCGAACCCTTACTTTACGGCTCTAAAACCGCCTGCATATTCCAGCACTTATAACCCGGCGGACATAAACCCGGAACCTTGTGTTACGTTACGGCTCTAAAACCACTTTTAAACTTCTGCCGCCGGAGCAGACGAGTTTAAAGGCGTCTAAGGCGCGTTCGAGCGGCAGACGGTCCGTTACAAGGTCGGCAACCTCTACCCTCTTGAATTCTATCAACTCAAGGGCGGCGAGAGTATCGGCAGGAGGAGAGGCGTAAGAATTTACAAGCGTAATATTGTTCTTCCATAACTCGAACAGATCGACCGGATAGGTAGCGCCCGGCTCCTTGGGCGCGAACAGAAGTATGGTACCCGCCCTGTCTACACTCGCGAACGCCTGATCTATAGCGGAGTCTACAGGGGCGCAGAGCACCACAATGTCGGCGCCGCGCCCGCCCGTAAATTTCTTAACAAGAGCCGGCACGTCTTCAGTAGCGTCTATAACAAGGTCGGCTCCGGATGCCCGTGCCGCCTCTTTTTTAAACTCGCTTATATCGGTCGCCATAACCTCTGTTGCGCCAAGCGCGCGAGCGAGCCTTATATGCAGAAGACCGGACATTCCGGCGCCAATTACAAGCACGCTTTTTCCGGCAGACATGCCTGCGCGGGTAAGCCCGCGAAAGACGCAACCGAGCGGTTCGGCAAAAGTAGCCTCTTCAAGGCTTACGGAGTCTGGCAGCAGAAAAGTACCCCTGTCTACGTTAATCGACGGAACACGCACGTACTGGGCAAAACCGCCGGGGTCGAAGTTGGTGCTTCTTAGCGTATCGCAGACAGAGTGCTCGCCCATAAGGCAGTACCGGCACGTATTGCACGGCACATGGTGGGCAACGGTTACACGGTCTCCGGTTTTAAACCTCTCTACGCCTTCGCCAACCTGCTCTACAACTCCGGCTACCTCGTGGCCGAGCACGATCGGCGCCTTTTTTATGCGGTACCACTCCATAACGTCGCTGCCGCAGATTCCGCTCGAAATGACCTTTAGAAGCAGCTCGCCCCGGCCTATTACCGGCCTCGGCACCTCCTCTACACGCACATCGTTATTGTTGTAATAGACCGCTGCTTTCAACTAACTTCTCTTTCCGCCCTTTGAGATTTAAAAGCTTGAGCGCCTGCTGTTTTTTACGGAATCGACAAACGTGGCCACGTTGCAACCGCTAACGCGGTAAGGTCAGGCGCCTGCTTTTACCGTCTCGTTCGCGAGCGTAGTGAACATATCGTACGCGGTAGCCGCGTCCATGTCATTGTGCACCACCTCGCGCACGGCCTTTATCATCGGCACGGGGTGGTCGCTCTGGAAGATGTTACGCCCCATGTCAACCCCTACAGCGCCACGTTTTATGGCGTTAGCCGCAAGCTCAAGCGCCTCTTTTTCAGGTATCTTTTTACCGCCGGCTATCACTATGGGCACAGGACAGTTACGCACTACCTTCTCGAAATCGTCGCAATAATAGGTCTTTACGATGTGCGCGCCAAGCTCGGCTGATATTCTACAGGCAAGCCCGAGGTAACGCGAGTCGCGCACCATCTCTTTACCTACCGCTGTTACGGCAAGCACGGGCATGCCGCACTCCTGCGCTTCGTCTACAAGGTCGGCCATGCTGAGAAGGGTCTGCCGTTCGTTTTCGGACCCGACAAAGATCGAGAGCGCTACGCCCGAAACATTTAGTCTGAGGGCGTCGTTCATCGATACGGTAAGTCCCTCGTTCGACAGGTCGTCTTTCAGTACGCTTGTACCTCCAGAGACCCTTAACACGATAGGCACGTTAGTGCCCGCGTCAACGCATGCCCTCAGCACGCCTCTGGTTAACATAAGAGTATCGGCATATTCGAGCAACGGAGCGACCGTTTTACCCGGCTCCTCAAGCCCTGACGTCGGGCCTAAAAAGTAACCGTGGTCGACCGCGAGCATTACCGTGCGGCCGGTATCGGGCCTGATTATCCTGGATATCCGGTTCTTCATTCCCCAATCCATCTGCTTTCCTCCTTAAAAGGTTCTTTTTTAAAAAAATCAAAATAAAATATCGGTTGATCTGCATGTTTGGCCGTGAAATGGCGAAAGGCCCCGAAAAAAAGATAGTCCAAGAAATAGAATATCAGCCAATCAGCTACACGTCAACCGATTTTGTACGAGCTGAAAGAGCGACGAATTGTGTGTAAAAGAGACGATTGAAGATGTAAGAAGAACGAATTTAAACTGCTCGAAATGGCCTGAAAAAGAAAAAACTTGAAGAAAAACGCCAAATTTCAGCCCTGATGTTTGTCCCGGCACTCTTCACTGCAGAAGTAGACGGCAGAGCTTCCCGTACCCTTTTTGACGGCAATGGACATAGGCACGTAACTCGAACAGACGGGGTCGAACACCATCTCCTCTCCGGGGTCCGCGGAACCCGGCCCTCCGGCGGTCCGGTTGCCTGTTCCGCCCCTCTCTTCGTTCGAAACAGAGTACCTTCGCGAAGAGGCATGCTCTTGTCCGCCCGGCCTTCCGGCCCTGTTCTTCATAGCGAGGCTTTTTAGAACAAAGTAACCGAGGTAGGCTATCAGCAGTAGAAATATAAGTTTCATTTTACTCTTGCTCGTACCGTTTCACACCTTCGGTGCCGGGCACCTTCGAGGCAAGCTCGGAGATGGAAAGCCCAAGCCGTGGGTGAATAAAGTCACCTGCGATTTCAGCCATCGGAAGAAGCACGAAGGCCCTGTTTACAGCCTCTCTGTGCGGCACGCACAACCCTTCGACATCTACGGCCTCGTTACCGTAAAAGATTATGTCGAGGTCTATCAGCCGCGAGCCCCACCGTTTAGCCTTTACCCTGCCAAGCTCCATCTCTATATTCTTAAGGTCGCGAAGCAGCTCTAAAGGGCTTCTGCCGGTAGATAACCCGATCACGCAGTTTATAAACCTGCCCTGCGCTATAAGGCCGACCGGCTCGGTTTCGTAAAGCGCGCTTTTAGAGACCACGGTTACGCTCTTCAACGAGTCTATGCGGCAGACGGCCTCTTTGCAGATAGCGGGTCTGTTGCCGCGGTTAGAGCCTATCGAGATAAATACTGAATCCATCAGCTTCTACACTCTCTTACTTTATTCTACCGGAAGCGGACTGTTAAAACTCAAGGTTAAGCGCCATCAAGCGGTCTTTCATTTCATCCACCGCCTTTACCTCGGCCGCATTGCCGCTTGCCGCGAAGGTAGCTGAAAAACGGAGAAAACTACCTACGTCGTCCCACGGCACCGTGGATATCCGGGCCTCTTTTATGAGAAATTCAGAGGCCTCTTCAGCGTTCGAAAACTCTACTTTGCGCTTGGCCCTTTTAGGCGCGTTTACATACAGGTAGAAAGAACCGCCGGGCATAACAGCGCTAAAGCCGCATTGATTCAGTACATCGACCATAAGCGCAAGCCTGCGCCTGTACTTGGCGCCTATCTTTTCCGTAATCTCAGGGTGGTTGAGCGCATACACGCCCGCCTTCTGAATAGCTATAAACTGGCCGGAGTCGAAGTTGTCTTTTACATTGGCGAAACCGCTTATAACCAGAGGAGAGCCGACCAGAAAGGCAAGCCTCCAGCCGGTCATATTATACGCCTTTGAGAACGAGTGTATCTCCACACCTACGTCTTTAGCCCCGGGAGTCGAGAGAAAACTGAGCGGCTTTCCGTTAAACGTAAGGGCGGCGTAAGCCGCGTCCTGCACCACTATTATGTTGTTCTCTTTAGCAAACTCCACGACAGAGGCGAAGAACTCCGGCGTTGCCACAGCCCCTGTCGGGTTGTTAGGGTAATTGAGGTAGAGCAGCTTCGCGGCCTTTCTGTCTTTAGCGCTTATGGCGCCAAGATCGGGCAGAAAACCGTTCTCCTGCTTAAGGGGCAGGTTGACTACCCTGCCGCCGTTCCAGACGGTATGCGTAGCTATAACCGGATAGCCGGGCGTGGTCATTAGCGTAACGTCGCCGGGGTTTATAAAGACGCTCGGCAGCATGGCGAGCGCCGGTTTCGAACCTATCGAATGAATAACCTCGGTAGACGAGTCTATGCCGCTTACGCCGAAAACAGCGCTCATGTAGGTAACCACCGCGCGCTTCAGCTCGTCTATTCCGTTATCGGCATACCCTCTGTTCTCGGATTTAGCGCACTCGTGCTTTAACGCCTCGACAACAAGCGGCAGCGCCATCTCGTCCGGCTCTCCTACGCCGAAATCGAGAAGCTCGACATTGGGGTGGGTCTTCTTCGCCTCGGCCTTGGCCCTCTTTATCTTCTCGAACTTGTAGACCCTGGTATCTTTACCGAAAGACTCTCCCCCGATACGTTTAGCGAAAAGAGACTGAATAAATTCATCCGACATTACTTACTACCTCCTTGGAACCATCTTTCATTTATGCTCAAACAGCTAAACAAACTTAAAACCTTTTTTGCTTTTACTCAGACAGCAAGACTTTTTTAAAACCTTTCTATTTTGCTCAAACAGCAAAACTTTTTAACGTCTCCGCACTTTTACGCAAACAGTATAACTTACTTAAAACCTCTTTTACTTTTACGCAAACAGTATAGCTTTTTAACGTCTCCACACTTTTACGCAAACAGTAAAATTTACTTTTAAACCGCAACCGGTTGTCGCGGCACAACGCTGTTAAACAAGCTGCCTATACCCGCTATGCGAACCTCTATAGTATTACCCGGTTTCATCTTGCCGATGCCGGAAGGGGTTCCCGTGGCGATAACATCGCCCGGCAGCAGCGTCATAAC
>JAJRYL010000385.1 GCA_024275855.1 Deltaproteobacteria bacterium | reverse complement strand
TACAGAGAGGCCAAGCTCGGACGCGGCCAAAAGAGCCCCCTCCACAACTACCGAAGGGGCGTAATCGCCGCCCATTGCATCCACCGCTATCTTCATATTATTTTTCAGGATAGATCTGTCTTGTGAAAGGTTTAAAAAAAAATCCGTTCCGCCAGGCAGTAGAAGAGAGGACTTGAGAACAGCCTTCGCTATACCGACGACTACAAAAAAAATGACCCTTAACCGTAAGGGCCATTTTAAAATATAGTAAAAAGAAGGCATTTATGCAAGTACTACATTGCAAGCGGCAACGGACAGAACCGCGCCCCCAGAAAGCCCAAAGATACAAATGCCGGCAGAACTCCAAACACGGCTACGGGCTTTTCCTTGAGAAAGGTTCTGGCGGACTCCGTAACTTTACGAGATCGAAAGGTAGGACGGGTACCGCTTATAAAGAGTCGTCGTGCTCTACAACGGTCCTACCCTTATAGCTACCGCACTCCTGGCAAATATTGTGGGGCCTCTTGGGCTCTCCGCACTGCGAACAGATTGAAGTTGGCGGGGTGCTCAGTCCGTCGTGACTGCGCCTTGAACCTCTTTTACCGCTTGTTCCTCTTTTCTTTGGATTCGGCATCTCTTAATACTCCTGACTATCTGTTTATACGTTATTAATTCTTTTTTATTATTATATATAAAATCGGGGTTAACATAACCCGGACTTATACCACTTACTACCGCTTAACCTTAAAACCCTTAAGCGCCGCAAAACGCGTATCTACCACCGGCTCCTCTTCTATAACACAGCCGCACCGCTCACTATTGAGGTCAATGCCGCACTTCGGACACAGCCCCTTGCACTTTTCACCGCAAACCGGCTTAATCGGAAGCTCTACGGCTATCTGGCTGATAAGTATATCGTCGGTATCGAGCTCCGGTATTGGAATCATCGTTACCTCAAGGTCAGAGGCGTGCAGTTCCTTTTCGTGTTCCGTCTCTATGCCTACGACGTAATAGAGCGTAAAGTCCGGCTCGACCCTCAGGCTGTACTCGCTTGCGCATCTTGAACACGTCAGTCTGAGCGCAGCGCATAAATGCCCTGTAAGGAGCGCCCCCTCTTTGGTGCGCATAATCTCAAGGTGCGCCGCGACAGGGCCTTCTACAGAAAAATCGAGACCGTGCAGTAACGGCGCTATCTTTTCAGGCTCCTCGCTAATATCGAGTATCAGGCCGCTATCGGGAATATCTTCGTGCAGGTTTATCTTCATCTTAACGTCTTTTGTGTCGTATCAAAAAAGCTATTGCCAAACACGCGACTCACGAATATATAGTGGCTCTGAATATACGCGGCAAGCATACCGGCGTTAAGCGGCAACTGTCAACCGCGAAAAGTTACTAAAGACTAAAAAGTATACCCTTGCGGAGCCGATGTTGTCAATACAAATCATACGTAGCGGTTAAAGACCCTTTTTTTTCGATCTTCAAGACTCTGAGCCGCCGCATTACGGTTTTTCTTGACTAAAAGTGCTTTTTACCTTAAATTATAAAGCTGCAAAACGACTGGGGGATCGTCTAACGGCAGGACAGCGGACTCTGACTCCGCCAATCAAGGTTCGAATCCTTGTCCCCCAGCCATTTTTAAAACAGCCGAAACAAGATAAAACAAGGGGTTGCCTTTTCAGGTGGCCCCTTTTTTGTAGCCAGACCATTACCCGCCATGACAGTATCTATACTTACTTAACCGGACTCCACATGATTCCGGCATCACGCAGAGAGAAAATAATTTTTAAAAAAACAGAAAATATAAGATCGGTTGGCGGAGCTTGTCTGAACAAGCAATGCCATAACCGGCAATTAACCCTGATTTGACAGATACATGGAACGGAAGTATACTTTTTATAAATTAGATTTCCTCTAAATTACGTTCCCTGCTGCCATACCTCTTTATCGCCGCAGGCAGTTTAAATCTGTTTATCGATTACGTCGATTAAGGATAGGGAGGTGGATGTTTGAAGATGTTCCCCATAATGTCTGCACTTGTACTATCTATACTGATGATTGCCTCGCACCCCGCACAGAGCAGGGCGGCCACGGAGTTCGACTACTCTAAACACTCTATACCGGTAAACGACATTATCTCCGGCGGCCCTCCTAAAGACGGCATACCGTCTCTGGTTCACCCAATCTTCGTACCCGCCGGCAAGGCGACATTTCTTGAGAACTCCGATAAAGTAATCGGAATCACCATAAATGGCGAGGCCAAGGCTTATCCTGTAAAAATAATGAACTGGCACGAGGTCGTAAACGATACGCTTGGCGGCATGCCTATTATGGCTACATGGTGACCACTCTCTTTTGCCGGCCAGGTCTATGGCCGGGAGATTGGGGGCAGCATATACGAGTTCGGTGTCTCAGGCCGCCTCTATAAGGCGAATGTGCTGCTGTACGACCGCAAGACCGACAGCCTATGGTCCCAGGTGAAGAGCGAGGCGGTAACAGGGCCTCTGACAGGAACTAAACTTAGATCTATCCCGTCCGTCGTAACGACATGGAAGAGGTGGAAGACTCTTCATCCGAATACGCTCGTTCTTTCGACAAAGACAGGTTATAGACGCGATTACAGCCGCGACCCATACAAATTCTACTTTAACAGCCCGCTTGCTTTTTTAGGCTTTAAGGGCAAAAGGGATAAGAGGCTGCCTGAAAAGGAGCTTGTACTCGGCATAGTGGCAGAGAGCGAGAAAAAAGCATACCCGTTCAGTGTCCTTAAAGGTTTAAAGAGCCCTGTTATAGACACAATTTCAGGACAAAAGATAAAGATTCACTTTGATAAAACCTCCGAAGAGGCGTACGCGACATTAAATGACGGCACCCGGCTGACCGGTATGGTCTCTTACTGGTTCGTCTGGAGCTCCTTCCACCCGGACAGTACTGTTTTCAGGCCACGGTAGCCAATAGTGTATTCACAGTTATTGACATCTATAATGGCATAATCACCGCCTTTTTTACGCCATTCAAAACATTTCAGTATCAACAAGGGGCTTCTATGCTTCAATAAAAACAGATATTTGCAGATATAAAAAATAACATGCCTCTGCCTGCATACCCGGTTCCTCTTCACGTCAACCGGAAATAAAAAAGAGGCCGGGTCTCGCCACCCGGCCTCTTTAACACATGAAAAGTTCTCTTTTATATGATTTATCCGGCTACGTTAAACTGCCGGCTGATCAACTATTATCTACCTCTAACGCTCTTTTATACCCGGCC
>JAJRYL010000384.1 GCA_024275855.1 Deltaproteobacteria bacterium | reverse complement strand
TCAGGCAGCAGTTTACATAACTCGGCCTCAACCACATCCGGCTTATTGGAAGACGTAAGCCCCAAGCGCGCGGTTACCCGCAATACATGCGTATCAACAGCTATTGCAGGTCTTCCAAAGGCATTGCCTAATACGACATTCGCGGTCTTTCTGCCAACACCGGGCAACGTTACCAGCTCTTCCATAGTAGAGGGCACCCTGGAGCCAAAATCGGACAGCAGTACCTCCGCGCACTTTTTTAACGCCTTCGCCTTGTTTCTGTAAAAATTTACCGAACTTATATCCGCCTCTAATTCGCCAAGCTCAACCCTCGCGTAATCGGTCGGCGCCTTATACTTTGAAAAAAGCCCGACCGTTACCTTGTTTACAAGTTTGTCCGTTGCCTGTGCCGAGAGGATAGTGGCGATAAGAAGCTCTAACGGGTTCGAGAAGAGCAGAGCGCCACTGGCGTCAGGGGTGACGGACAAAAGCGCCTCGAAAATTTTTTTAGCTTTTACGCTCGCTTTTGAAGGCATCCGCCGGACCCGCTTTTATTTAGATGAAGATTACTTAATAGGAATAGGAATCTGAACTGTATATGGAACAGGGACAAATAAAGAGAGGGGAACGACAACCTTTAAAGTTTACCGCGACAGAGGGAGGAGAGGCGTGGAAACGGAACAGGCGAAAGAGAGCCGGGAACAAAAAAAGAGCTTTCAGAAAGACCTCTCTATAACGTAGTCGGCAACGGCCTCAAGCGCGGCGCGTTCTACAACCGGGTCGAAGAGTTCAAGGTCTTTTTTCGCCTCTTCAACAAGCTTGCCTGCATACTCGATAGCGTACTCTATTCCGCCGCACCGTTCAATAATGCCAAGCACCTCTTTTAACTTCGACTCGTCGAACTCGTCGGCCTCTATCGCGGCCTTTAGCACAGACCTGTCGGTTTCGTTCGCACTCTTGAAAGCGTGAATAAGCGGCAGTGTTACCTTGCCTTCGCGTAGGTCGTTGCCAACGGCCTTGCCGAGGGCGTTATCCGTAGAGACGTAATCGAGGCAGTCGTCCATAAGCTGGTACGCAGTGCCTATACGCATGCCGTAATTTGCAAGCGCTACCTCTTGCTCAAGCTCCACCTCGCCCAAAATAGCGGCAACCTGCGAAGACGAAGAGAAGAGAACGGCTGTTTTATTGGCCACAACCTCAAAGTAATCCTCTTCGCTCATGCCTATATCGCTATGCTTTACAAGCTGAAGCATCTCGCCCTCTGCCATGCGGGTGGTCGAGTGGGAAAGCACGTTGAGCACACGGTCGTTGCCGTACGTAACCGCCATAGTAAAGGCCTTTGAGAGCAGAAAATCTCCGACAAGTATGCTCGCCCCGTCGCCCCATACGGTATTGGCCGCGGCATTACCGCGCCTCATATTGGCACTGTCAACAACATCGTCGTGCAGAAGTGTCGCCGTATGAATAAATTCCATAACCCCGGCAAGCGGCACATGGCTCTCGCCGTTATAGTTGCAAAGCCGTGCGCACAATAGAAGCAGAAGGGGCCTGAAGCGTTTGCCGCCGCTGTTAAGTATATACTCGCCAACCTTGCTGACAAGAGGTACGGACGAGCTTAAATTTTTTTTAAAGACCTCTTCGACATTTATCATATCGTCTTTAACGAGATCGAAAACTTCCTGTATCTGCATCAAAATACTCCATGAAAAGCTATAACAAACAGGTGAATACGGTCGATAACATAACGGAACCGTTACGTTAGAACAACAGCCGGACAATTCCAAGGCACTTGAAAGAGATGAAAAACAAGTACCTCTAAAAGCGGCGGCAAAAAAACTCTGCGAGTTTAATCGAAGCGGCGTTGTGAAAAAAAACAACATCGTTACAAAAAATATACCGAGCAGATAGTATCTCAAATACCCTGAACTGTCAAAGGGTTTTACTTTAGGATATAGCGTCTTACTTAAGAATACAGATATCGCGCATACCGCATCCGGCGCACTTTTCAGGGTCTAAACGCTTCGGGCACTTTTCTAAAATACCCAACCTGCAGAGCGCGAAATCGTACTTGACCGGATCAACCGGGTCGAGCCGGGCAAGCCTCGCGGTTACCTCTTCTGCGGACTTCCAGTCCGCGCTCTTGCGTTTTGTCAGTCCGAGGTTTCGAGAAATTCGACCAAGGTGCGTATCTACTGGTATTATAAGGTCTGCCGGGGATACGTCCGTCCATAAACCGAGGTCGAGTCCGTCAGGGCGCCTGACCATCCACCGCAGGTAAAGATTCAGCCGTTTACACGCGCTGCCTTTTAAAGGAGACGGAAAAAAGTACCGCACACCGGCATTAGCAGGCAGTTTTTTGCGTTTATAGATCGGCTCCGAGTCGAGCGAGAGCACGGAAGCGGTAAAAACCCCAAGCGCGCTCTTAATAACCCCGCCCGTTGCGCCCGGCTCATATCCGCCGGAGAAGAAAGAACCTATAGAACCGCTCTTTTCTACCATCTGCCGTATAAAGTAGATAAGGCAGGCGACATCCTGTCCGATGTTAAAACGGTGTCTGAAACCGTTAAACAGCGGGGCGTGAACAGAGGGCGAAAAACGGGCGGCGAACCTGTGCGGGCTCTTACCCATAATATCGAGCACGGTCTCTACACTCTTTTTTATACCCGCCACCCTGCCGTAAGCGAGGCTCGACGCTATCAACCCTACAACCTCCCGGTCTTCTTTACGCGAGTACCTGTGAACAAAGAGCAACGGGTCTGTGGAAAGGTAGGCCGAATCAAAATCTTTTAACAAGGCGTCGAGCCTGCTTTTGAGTATCCTGTCCTGTGCTTCCATACCGCTCACTTCCTCTTTTTGTACTTTCTTACGTGCTCGCGCCGTTGCGCTCTCTCTTTATTCTCGCAACAACAGATACCCTTAGCGGCAGTCTTGTCTCACACAAAAGCTGTTTAAACTTTGTTTCAAGCACCTTTTATTAAACCCGGCGAGTTCACCCACGGGCTTTAGCCAGTGGTAGTTCACTTAAAAAAAAGACGGGGCTACTCAGTACAATATATCACGTACCGGTCACTTGAGAATCAAAAACCGTTTTTTACCCGTTGCACTGTCATCGAAACATCAATAACAGGTTCAGTCAATAACAGGGTCTGTCAATGGAAGTTGCGAAAATACTTTTATTTTATAATTAATAATGTTAATATTTTTACTTCACCCAACAGTCTAATAATACGCGACGCAACAAATACCAGCAGGCACCATTGCAATACTTAGTGCCCATTTTCAGGAGGACTGAATGCGCTCCAAACGACTCGGTTTAATTCTTGCACTGATAACCGCTCTAATCCTTCCGTCACTGTCTCTCGCATACGAATCCAAAATTGTGGCCGAATACCTGAAGGCCGTAGACGCAAGAGACGACGATGGTAAAATAGCCATCATTAAAGAGAATATGGGGCGCATACCCTCTGAAGTAAAGGCCCTGCTCTACGAGGCGGCAATGGCGAGAACGTCGCAGGACGATAAAGAGGCGAACTACCAGATAGCGGAAATGCTCGCAAAAACGGTCTTCAGCATCACCGGGGATTCGTCCCTGCTGATAGAGGTTAAGCAGACTGTTTTTAACCACAGGCTTTCACCTCAAGTTCGCTCTAAGTTGCAGGGCGATGTCCATATAGTCGAGTTTCCAAAGACCCCCGCAGGCGAACAGCACACCTTTAAGCCGGACAATATAGAAATCTCAGCCGGAGAGACCGTCCGGTGGGTAAACAAGGACGAAGTAGCGCACATATTCGCTTCGATGCCGATAATAGGCAAGGGCGGACTATTCACTCCTAACATCGAACCCGACAAGCACTGGGAATACAAGTTTGACACCCCCGGAGATTACTACTATATCTGCTTCATCCACAAAGGCATGATCGGTAAAATAACCGTTATGGCTAACGTCGATACGCCCTCTACCGAAGCAAATAAAGCACCGGTTGCTCCCACGCTCGCCACGCCGGTTTTAAAATCTATTGAAGCGCCCGCCGCTAAAGAAGTAGCCGAGCCGAAGGCAAATAAAGCCGAACCAGTAAAAAAGGCGAAACCGCCGGAGACAACAGAAGACGACGACCCGTTTAACGACTATTAACGGTTTTCTCTTTTAAAACTACGCATAACTTTTACAATTCAGCCACAAGGCCGCCGTGTCTGCACACATCTCTTTTTTCGCATTGCCGGGATCTAATAAAACACCCTTTCCAGAAGGCTCCGGTATGTTAACCCGGAGGTATGAGGGTAGGCGTCAACACACCTTTATACCAAACCGGCCCATTCTTTCAACACGGTTAAAACCCATACATGTCCGGTATTTTAAACGCCGATACCCGCCCGTTGCTTCCCTGTTAAGAGTAACGACTAAAGAGCCTACAGTATCTCCCGATAAATATCTTATAGTTCCTGTTCCCTCACCTACTTAACTTTACAATCTAATACAAACTGCCAGGCAACGCAGAGCAGGCACAGATAAAAGGAAGAGCCGACTTGAAGATCACAGTCGTAATGCCCGCATACAACGAAGAAGAGTTCATTGAAACGATAGTAAAGCGCGTGCTCGATACCGGCATTC
>JAJRYL010000049.1 GCA_024275855.1 Deltaproteobacteria bacterium | reverse complement strand
TCGGTGTTGTAAGAAGTAAGTTTAAGAGATAGTTTTTATATCGATTTTGTCAAACAGAGCAAAGCCCGCCGGTCATTAAGCCGGCGGGCTTTGCTCTGTTAAATGGCACTTTTACCTTTTACCTTTCGAGCGTGCGGGGTTGGTATTTTTTGTCACTTGAGAGAGGTTTAATCAGCGGCATGTGGGTTGTTTGAACGTTTAACGCTCAGCCCTTCTCTATCTGTTTCGGCGGGCACGGCCTGTCGCCGTAAGAGCAGAAGACGCAACAATCGCCGCTCTTTGGCCTCAGTATGGTTTTACACTTTTCGCAATTATAGAAGAAGATGCAGGCATCAACAGGCATCTGCGCCTCCTGAACGGCCCCGCACTCCGGGCATTTAAGTTTCGCTTTCGTAATGTTCTCCATTATTGCCCCTCAGTCTTAAGGTGCGCCCCGTATCCGGCGTTACTCACAGCGTTTATAATCTCTTTAACGTTGGTCTCAACAGTATCGTACTCTACCCGCGCCTCTTTTTTCTTGTAACTCACCTCTACTTTCTCGACACCCTCAACACTTGAGATCGACCTCTTTACCGCTTTCGTGCATAACCCGCACGTCATTCCCGTGACTTCGAGTTTAACCGTTTTAACCTCTCCGGCTTTCAAGGGTTGTCCCGTAATAAACAGAAGCGTGACAGAGGCTAAAAGAATTAAAATTATTTTTTTCATCTGAAACGTCCTTTGTACGGATCAATAAATATTTTATACCAGCCACTGCGCCACGTAAGGGAAGCCGACTCCGAAGAGCGCAAAGGCGATAAGCACCCAGAACAGTACCTTTTTTATCCGCATGGTACGCAGGCCGCACCGCCCGTTATCGGCGCAATCGGCTCCTTTACCGTAGGCGTAGCGGTAGGATACGAAACAGAGCGCCGCTGTAATGCCTAAAAGGTACGGTCTGAACCACGCTATACTCGCGAGAAAACCGAGGCCGGTTATGCCGAAGAGCAGAAATAAAAGAGGGCCTATACAGCAACTCGCCGCGAGCAGTGCCGTTACAATGCCTCCTGCGGCAGCGTATATTGGTTTCATCTCTGTTCTACTCCTTTTTTTCAGAGACCTCAAAGCCCTTTAGTATCGGGCACGACTCCGTTGGGCCGCGCTTCCCGCAAGAGGCTATAAGGTTCTTCAGGGCCGCTTTCAGGGAACCGAGCGCGTCTATCTTCTCTTCAACGCCGCTCAGTTTGTCAACGGCCTTGCGCTTTACGATATCGCAAGAGTCCGCGTTTTCAAAGCTGAGGTTTAAAAGCGAGCCTATCTCTTCGAGCGTAAAACCGAGCTCCTTGGCGTGCCTGATAAAGAGCAGCCTCTTTAACGAAGTTTTGTCGTAAAGGCGGTATCCGGCGCCTGTTCTTCCGGCAGGTCTCAACAGGGTTCGGCGTTCGTAGTAGCGAATGGTCTGGATATTTACTTTTGCCATGCCAGCCAGTATGCCGATAGTGTATGCGTTCTTCATATCTACTATTATAGTATAAACCCTATAGGTTGGTATAGGGTCAAGAGAAATTAAAGGGTCTGTCCCTGTTCGTTATCAAGCGCAACGACACGGCGTTATTCCTGCCAGTTTTGCGGTTCTCCCCGTTACGATACTTTTTATTTTTTGTTGAGTATTTTTGAAAAAAGGGTGTGAAGAGGGTGCTGTTTTTCAGCTCTTATCTCTTCGGTGCGGGGTGAAAGAGGTGCTTTGGGTTGGCGGGCCGTTCAAGAGGGGTGAGTGTCAGGTATTTTTCTTTACTATATTGGTCGGTTTGCCGTCTATACTTGTGTGATTCGATTTCCCCCAGTACTCTTCCAGACCTTTTGTCCCTTTTTTAACGGCCCAGTCGTTCAACTGCTGCCTTTCTCCTGCGTAATCGAAAAGCGGTACCGCAAAACCGCAAGAGGTCTGAATAAGGTCGATAGAGAGGTCGAATATCTGCCTCGCGCCGGGAGCAGGGCCGAACAGAGAGTACAGCCCGTTCCATTCCGGGTCGTTTTTATGTATTACCTTAGCGTTGCCGTAAAGGCGCAGAACCATCGGGTTGGACTCGAAAGCGGTAAACATAATCGTCATGCGTGGATTTTCCTGAATATGGGCTGCTGTTTCATTACCGCTGCCCGTCAGGTTAAGCCATACAACCCTGTCTTTACCGAGAACCAGCAGGCTGTCCATGCCTTTAGGGGACAGGTTTACCCTGCCGCGCTCTGTTGCCGTGGCTACAAAAAATATTTTTTGTCTTCCGATAAACTCTTTTAGTCTGCCGGTTATCTCGTTATGTTGTTTAGCCACGCGTCTGCTCCTTATGGGGCTGTTACGATTTTTTGCAGTACGGGCAGAACTTCCAGTCCGGCTCTCTTGTGCGGGAGCAGTTCGGGCAACGGTCCGCTACGGCGCAGCCGCAGTACGGGCAGTTTAAGAAGTCGAGGCGCACGCTTTTGGAGCACGACCGGCAGATGTGAACCTCTTCTTTCTCTTCAACGTAAAGAACCCTTATGACCTCGTCTATCGAGGTAAGCCCGGTCATCGCTTTATCGAGCCCGTCCTGGCTCATAAGGCGCATTCCGTTATTGAGTGCGCACGAGAGAATTTCGGCCTCTGTCGCTTCCGAGGTTATAGCTTCGCGAACGGCGGATGAGCAGACCAGCACCTCGAAAACGCCTATCCGCCCTTTGTACCCCGAATTCGAGCAATACTTGCAGCCTTCTCCGTGATAAAATGTCATCTTTTCGGCTTCGTTGTTCTTTAATCCAAGCTGTTTAAGTTTATCCGTGTTCGGCTTGTGCGGTTTTTTGCACCTGTCGCAGAGTTTTCTTAAAAGACGCTGGGCTATTATGCCGTTTAGCGAAGAGGCGATCAGGTACGGCGCTACTCCTATATTTTTAAGGCGTGTTACGGCGGAGACGGCGGTATTGGTGTGGAGGGTAGAGAGCACGAGGTGGCCTGTTAACGACGACTGTATGGCTATGTTGGATGTCTCGACGTCGCGCATCTCTCCTATCATAATAACGTCCGGGTCCTGGCGCAGAACCGAGCGCAGGCCGTATGCGAAGGTAAGACCGGTCTTTTCGTTTATCGCCACCTGTTTTACGCCTACCAGCTCGTACTCAACAGGCTCTTCGAGCGATATTATGTTGATAACGTCGGACTTTATGTGTTTGAGGGTAGCGTAAAGGCTAAATGTTTTGCCGCTTCCGGTAGGGCCGGTAACAAGAACGAGACCCTGCGGTTTTTCAACTATAGAGCGTGTACGCTGGTAGTCTTTGTTCGAAAGACCTACATGCCTTAAACCGAGCAGGTCGTTTTTAAGGTCGAGAACCCTTATAACTATAGACTCTCCGTACTGAATAGGCAGAACGGAGATTCTAAGGTCTATCTCGCGCTCTTCTATCCTTATACGGATTCTTCCGTCCTGCGGTACTCTTTTTTCGGCTATGTCGAGCTTCGAGAGCACCTTTAACCTGGTTGTTACCGCGCCCTGCACCCACTTTGGCAGCTCGACCGCGTCTTGCAGCATACCGTCTATGCGTTCGCGAACCATTACGTTCTTTGCGCGCGGCTCTATGTGGATGTCGCTCGCCCTGTGCTTTACCGCATTGAAGATGATGGTGTTGACCATCTGTATGATAGGCGGCGCAGTGCCCTTTTTTAAAGCGGTCTCTACATTTTGCGTAACGTCTACGGCGTCCGGTACTATCTCTATATTACCTTTGGTGATATGGTCGAGTATCTCGTGAACCGGCTCCGACATATGGTAATGGCGCTGGATCGCCGTTTTTATTTCAGTGGCCACGGCAACGGTCGGTTCAACGCTTCGGCCCGTTACAAAACTTAAGTCCTGAATAGCTAAAAAGTCGAGCGGGTCGGCCATTGCAACGGTCAGGACGCCGCGCTCTATGCTTATTGGTATAATCACGTGCTTTTCCGCGAGTTTTTCGCTGACAAGCTCTATAGCCATAGGGTCTACTATGGTGGATTCGAAGTCTATATAGGAGATACCAAGCTGTACGGAGAGGGTGCGCGCCATCTCCGCCGCTGTTATGTAACCCGCGGCAATAAGGGTTTCACCTAACCTGGCGCCTGTTTTGCTCTGTTCGGCAATAGCCGTAGTAAGCTGGTCTTCCGTTATATAACCGGATTCGAGCAGTATATTGCCAATTTTTTTAGAGTCGGCGCTTTTTCTCTGTTCGGCCATGCACAAGACCTCTTAATAAGTGTTGGTTGTTCCAGGTAGTATAGATTACTTCGGTAAAAAATCAAAAAAGTTAATATTTTATCAGTACTTTTAAGCGGTTATGATCTGCCTTGTCTTGATAAAAGAGTAAAGCGTAAGAGTAGTTAAGCGGCACGGGTGCGGGGAGCGGGGCAAAGAGCGTTAAGCGTAAGTGTGACGAGCTTCTATTGTATATATAGCACAAAATATGATAGGATAAGAAAAAATTGTT
>JAJRYL010000383.1 GCA_024275855.1 Deltaproteobacteria bacterium | reverse complement strand
CGTTGGTCTTGGTAAAGAGGAGGTGCAGCGGCTCTTCTCTTTTCTTGACGAATATATCGTTATTCACTTCGACGCCGAAGAACAGGCCATGCACAAGTACGGTTACCCCGAAACACTCTCTCATCTCGAAGAGCATACTCATTTTATAGATGACGTTGCAGCGCTTAAAGAGGAGGCGCGTACGGACACTATTACCACGAGCCATATTATTAAGGTTCAGAGCCGGGTCGTAGACTGGCTTTTGCACCACATCTGCATGGTAGACAAGGTGCTCGGCAAGTTTATAAAAGAGAAAGAGGCGAAGGTTTAACTGTGCGGGCAGTTTCCGTTTTTTTATAACTGAAGAGGCGGCGTGTTTTGCGCCTCTATTTTTTTACGGGGGCTTGCGTACATGGCAAGCCCCTCTTTTTGTTCGCGCGCCGCGGCCTGCGGTGGGAAAAATTTGCCCTTTATAAATGAGCTTCGAAGCTGCAAGTCACTGCCACGCGTAATGATTTTTTTCTGAAATAGATAAGAGCCCGCCGGTCATATCTCCGGCGGGCTCTTGTCTATTTCAATATTCTGTTCTCTTATATCTTGAACTTTCTTCTTATAAAACCCAACCCGGCAAGTCCGCTGCCGAGCATTAGCAGGGTTGACGGTTCGGGTACGGCGGTCGTGGCGGCGGTTGTGGCCACGCCCTCAAAACCCGGATTCGTGCCTGTATGGAAGGCGTCCGCTCCATTATATGCGGAGCCTCTATTGGCAAATGCATAAAAATGGATGGTAGTCGGTATGACCGCCGTATGGATGGTAAAGCCGGAGAGCGAACTGCCCGAAGCTACCATACCGCCATAGAAGACGCTCGTGTAGGTGATACTGCTTCCACCATAACCGGCATTGCTCCAAGAGAGGCCGCTACCCCATACACCCCAGCCTGTCGGCAGAGAGACCGCCGGGTCTTTGGCTATGTCGAGGCCGAAGAAGTAGACCCCTTGATTGTAGGAGGCCGGGATGTTGTTCGATAGAGTAAAGTCGAGGGCGTAGTTGCCGGATGTGCCCGAGACCGTATAGTCTACCGCAATAGAGCTTGCCCGGGCGTTGCCATTAACCCCGACAAGTATAAAAAGGGCTAATAGTAATGATAGGGTTAACTTTTTCATAAATACTCCTTAAGGTTTTGTCAGCCCTGCACAGGACTGTCTGTTATAGCATCAAGGTATTGCAATATGAGTGCCAATCTGTCTTTATTCTGTAACAGGCTAATTGTATTACGTTATATTGCTAAATCAGAATGGAGTAAATTTGCGGATATTGTGAAGAAAGCTGACACACCGGAAGGCGCATGCGAGCTCTGAGGGCATAAAAATCAATGAATAGGGTAAGTTAAGTGGTTCAGCAGAAGGTGTAAAGAAAATTTATGCTTTGTCTATTATTACACTAAAACCGTCAAGCCGTCTCTTCTCTCTATTTTATCTATAAGATTTATACTTGAAGTAAGTCGGATAGTTGGCTGAGTAACAGGGTGTCAAGTAAAGGTATACAGTAAGCACACTGCCTGTTTATATATCTTTTGCTGTACGGTGCGGGTTTGGGTGCCGGACAGAACCCGGCGGTTGCTCACGGAGCAAAGCAGTACTGTCACTGCAAAGGGTTGTATCCGGTGCTGTGCAACTCTTCGGCTTTAAACCGGGCTCTCTCCCTCTATCGATACAGTTTATTTCTCAGGAAAAGCCTGTAGCGCACAGTTATCAAAAGAGCGCAAAGGTGTTGCAACGCGCGCGAGGCGCTTGTACTCTTATGCGTTCGGTAGTCCCTCTGTCAAGCTCTCGGGGGGGGGTGTGAGTTCACTCATCTTCTTAATTGGAGCCGGGTTCCGTTTTGAATCTTCTTCGTAAAAATAATAACCCGGCAAGGCCGACGCCGAGAAGCGCAATGGTGGAAGGTTCCGGTACGGGAAAAAAACTGAGCCCGGCAGTAAAGCTCTTCTTGCCGGTGCCGGTGCTGTATGTGAATGAGTAGTTAGGGCGGTAGAGGGCAAGTGGCCCGCTTGCGTTTCTTTGCAAGGTAAAGTCCGACGAGTAGCCGCCTGTGCCGAACAAGTGTGTTGACGCGGATACAAAGTAACTTCCGTCGAAGGGCGAACCAAGGCCGGCGATGTCTATATATTCACCTGCAACGATACCCGCGAGGCCGGCCATCGGTGCCGTGTCTGTAAACTTAACGGAGTAGGTTCCTGTCTCAAGTCCTGTGACAGGGTTTACATCGACCGAGATCGTACTCAGGTCGATACTTACGGCATTTGCCCTTACGGTTAAGCCGAAGATCAGAATAAGAGCCGTTAAAATTACGTATACTTTTTTCATCTCTTTTTTTTCTTTAGAAAGCGTCGCTTGCGGCAGAGCGCACGAATAGGTTTGGATTCTTTCTTCAACTATTTCTTCTGTAACTTACTGTAGTATACTCCTTTTTTTAAAATATATCTATCCGTTAAAAAGTTTCATCCATTGACAGCCCGTACTTTCAGAAGTAAAATTAAAATATGGCGCTTCGTTTGACAAATACCGATGAGAGCTTTGGTGCCGTCTCTATCGTTCTGCACTGGGGTATGGCTTTAATGGTCTTCGGCCTCTTCGCGCTTGGACTTTACATGACGGGGCTTGAGTACACCGACCCGTGGTACACAAGCGCGCCGCATATACATAAAAGTTTTGGCCTGCTTCTGTTCGCCTTTGCGGTTTTTCGTCTCGGTTGGCGGCTCGGTAATCCGACCCCCGGGATGGTACGGATGCCTGTTTGGGAGAGCGGCACGGCTCTTTTTGTCCACTGGCTACTCTATTCGCTGTTGCTCTGTCTGCCGATAAGCGGGTACCTTATCTCTACCGCCGACGGGCGCGGTATCGAGCTGTTTAACTGGTTTACGGTTCCGTCGCTACTTTCGGGAATAGACGCTCAGGAAGATATCGCCGGAGCCATACATCTTTATTTAGCGTTTTTTATAATTCTGGTATCCGGGCTTCATACCGCGGCGGCGCTAAAGCACCACTTTATTAATAAAGACTCTACCCTGCTCAGAATGATTCGAATACGTAGATAACGGAACGCGCCTTTAAAGGGGTGTGTAAAAAAAGAGAGTGGAAGAATTATATTAAGGAGGAGTAATGAAAAGGGTTCTGATACTGCTGCTGCTTCTCTCCGGGCTTGTTGCGCTGCCCGGCAGAGTATCGGCGGCGGAGTATATTATAGATACCTCAAAGGCGCACGCCTTTATCCAGTTTAAGATCTCGCATCTCGGCTACAGTTGGCTCCTTGGGCGGTTTAACCGGTTCGAGGGCAGTTTCAGCTTCGACAAAACAGAGCCGGAAGCCTCTAAGGTAAACATAAGCATAGACGTAAAGAGTGTGGATACAAACCATGCGGAGCGTGACAAACATTTGAGGAGCAAGGATTTTTTTGACGTTAAGCGTTACCCGTCGGCTAAGTTTACCTCTACCGGATTTAAAGTAACCGGAGAGCGCAGCGCGGTTATGACCGGCAACTTCACCCTGCACGGCGTTACTAAAGAGATTATGATAGATGTGAAGCAGGTTGGAGAGGGCAAAGACCCGTGGGGCGGTTACCGCAGCGGTTTCGAGGGAAGCACGACCTTAACGCTTAAGGACTTTAACATTACGAAAAACCTCGGCCCGGCGTCGGCTACGGTCGATCTTTACTTTTCGTTCGAGGGAATAAGGCAGTAGCAAAAAACGTTTTTAATACTCATTGAACCGTAATTTATAAATTAGATAGTTGATGAAAGGGGACTGTATGAAACTACCGGCAGAGGCCGAGGTGCTGCGTATCTTTATAGGCGAGAGCGACAGGCACGACGGAAGACCTCTTTACGAGGTTATAGTAACAGAGGCCCGTAAGCGGGGCATGGCCGGCGCGACCGTGTTAAAGGGCATGTTGGGCTTCGGCGTTCACTCAAGGGTACATAGCGCTAAGATATTTACACTTTCGGAAGACCTGCCGGTGGTTGTAGAAATCGTTGACAAACCGGAGCG
>JAJRYL010000048.1 GCA_024275855.1 Deltaproteobacteria bacterium | reverse complement strand
CTAAATCCAGCAGAGAGAAGTCGGCTCTGGAAGATAAGAAGCTTTTTTTGCAACCCCTTCTTAAGCTTCAAATAGAGGGGGTTTTTCTGTTACTGGCCGCTTTTATCCGAAAGCTCTTTTCTGGGTTGTAAAGTCTTTTGGTTTAGCAGGGTTGCCGGCTGAACCTATTTAGCTGTTTTATGGCTTTAAGTTTTTCTATCCGGCCCGATGGTTCGGGGGGTGGGGCGTTAGCCGGTCTTCTTTTAACAGTTTTTTTGTCTCAAAGTTCTTTTTAAACTGGCTGTTTCTCTTGTGGGGGCTTTTTTGTCCGGGCTCTTTTCAACTACGCTCTTTTAGCAGTCGGGTTAACAGTTCCGTTATTCTTTTTTTATACTACTGTTTTTTGGCAGGTACTTTTATTCAGCCATTTAATATTTTCAGTAAGGAGAGTGAAGATGAGTTATATGAAGGGCCTTAAGTGCAGAGAGTGCTCCAAGGTCTATCCTGAAGAGGCTCTGCACGTATGCGAACTCTGTTTCGGCCCGCTTGAGGTCGATTACGATTACGATAAGATAAAGTCGGTTTTAAGCCGCGAGGTAATAGAGTCGAGAAGCCCTAACATGTGGCGTTACCGCGAACTGCTTCCTATAGACACAGAGCCGAGCGTAGGCCTTCAGTCCGGCTTTACTCCACTGATCCGTGCGACCAATCTTGAGAAGGTGCTTGGTGTTAGAGAGCTTTATATAAAGAACGACGCGGTAAACTTCCCTACGCTCTCTTTTAAGGACAGGGTGGTTTCGGTTGCGGTCTCAAGGGCCCGCGAGATGGGTTTCGACACCATTGCCTGCGCCTCTACCGGCAACCTCGCCAACTCTGTAGCGGCCAACGCTGCGGCATGCGGCATGCCGAGTTATGTCTTTATACCCTACGACCTTGAGCAGACCAAGATAACGGGTACGCTCATATACGGCGCAAAGGTGGTCGGCATAAAAGGCACCTACGACGAAGTCAACCGCCTCTGTTCGGAGATTGCCGGCAAGTACGGCTGGGGTTTTGTCAACATCAACCTGAGACCGTACTACGCGGAAGGCTCCAAGACTTTCGGGTACGAAATAGCCGAACAGCTTGGATGGCGCTACCCCAGGCACGTAATAGTGCCTATGGCGGGCGGGTAGTTAATAACCAAGATATGGAAGGCCTTTAAGGAGCTTAACAGTCTTGGCATTATTCCAGGAGAGATAAACTCAAGCATATACGGCGCTCAGGCCGCCGGTTGTTCGCCTATAGTAAACTCGGTGCTCGACAACACAACCCTTATCAGGCCCGTGAAACCGAAGACAATAGCCAAGTCGCTCGCAATCGGCAACCCTGCCGACGGTTTCTACTCCTGCAAGGCTATAAAAGAGAGTAACGGCTGGGGAGAGAAGGTAACGGACGCCGAGATAGTCGATTCTATGAAGCTGCTGGCGGAGACCGAGGGAATCTTTGCCGAGACAGCCGGGGGTGTGACGCTTGGAGTCACGCGCAAGCTTATAGAACAGGGGCGTATTCCAAAAGACGAGTCTATCGTGATCTCTATTACCGGTAACGGCTTGAAGACGCAAGAGGCGCTGAAGGGCCACCTTGTGGAGCCGGTAGTGATAAACGCGAAGCTCACCGAGTTCGATACTCTGTTTGAGCAGTACGGTACCGAGGGCGATCCTGTAAAAGTCTGATTTTGTGCTATAATAACAGGCCGTACGCTTTTTGGTGTTTTTGAGCCTCCGGTTCTGGTATTATAAAAAGATTACGCTTCTGTTAATTCCGGTCGGCATCTCTGTTGCCGGTTATACGGGAGTAACGGGCGTAAGCTTGTTTGTTGCGTATTTGAGTACGAAGTTGCGGTTTATATTAACGACTCTTAAGTCTCTTTGCAGTATAAATAAGAAGGAGTATTAAAGATGACCGACCATTACATCGAGGACAAGACCAATAAGGTTGAGGTCAATGTAGAGGGCATGGACGGCAAGGTAAACTTTGACGACCTCAAGTCCGGCGGTTTTATCAAGCAGAAGCAGAAAGACCTTTTTACCGTAAGGCTCAGGTGCCCAGGCGGAAGGTTGACGACCGATAAACTTGTAGAAATATCGAAGATTGCGAAGAAGTACAGCAAAGAGGGCGTTATTCACCTTAGCTACAGGCAGTCTCTTGAAATACTGTATGTCGATTATAACGACTTTAGCGCGATAGTGGCCGATCTTGAGGCTATCGGTCAGAAGGTCGCCTCGTGCGGCCCGCGCGTCAGGGTGCCTACCGCCTGCGGCGGTTGCGAGTATAACCCGAACGGCCTTAGCGATACCCAGGGCCTTGCAAAGATGGTTGACGACAAGTTTTTCGGCACGCCTACTCCGCATAAGTTCAAGACCTGCTTCTCAGGCTGTCCTATAGATTGTTCAAGAACCAAGGAGATGGACTTGGGTTTTCAGGGCGTCGTAGACCCCAAGTGGGTAGAGCCGCTCTGCACAGGCTGTACAATCTGCGAGCAGGCCTGCAAAGAGGGCGCTATAGTCGCCGACCCCGAAACCGGTCAGCCTATCTTCGACCGTGAAAAATGTATCTTCTGCGGCGACTGCATACGGGCGTGCCCGACCGAGGCGTGGGTGCCGCTGCGCCACGGACAGACCGTAAGGGTAGGAGGCAAGCACGGACGCCATCCTATGGAGGCAATCGAGGTCTGTACCTTCCTGCCCGAAGAGCGCATAGCCGCCGTAATAGAGAAGAGCATAGAGTGGTACAATACGCACGGCAACAGGTACGAACGGATCGGTTCCGCCTTGCAGAGGGTTGGCGTTAAGAGTTATATGGACTTTATGGGCGATCTTTTGGACGATTCGATTAAGTCCACCGGAGAACTAACCGACTGACCGGCTTCCTTACCGGACGGGTAGTTTCGCTAAGTGGCGGTTTAACAACCGGCTGTGGTCTGTTATTTGCTGTAAACGGTTCACTTCTGCGCAGGGTAAGTCTTTATTCTGTTGCGGTAAAATGTCGTAAAATCAGGAGGTTATATAGTGAGTGATATAAAAGCCGATGAAGAGCTTGATCTGCGCGGGGTGGTTTGCCCTATAAATTTCGTTAAGACAAAACTTAAGCTCGAATCGATGGCCGAGGGCACGGTGCTCGAACTTGTGCTCGACTCCGGCGAACCTATTCAAAATGTTCCTAAATCTCTTAAGGACGAGGGGCACAAGATCGTAGAGGTAAAGAGAGAGGGCGACTACTTCAGGCTTAAGGTCGAGAGGTAGTTACATCTTTTTACTTCAGAGCCTTTACGACATATAAATTATAAGTTATCAGGAGGGGAATAGAATGGCGGTTAAAGTAAGAATTCCGACACCGTTGCGCAAGATTACAAACGGCAGTGACGAAGTGGTTGCGCAAGGGGCTAATATCTCCGAGGTTATCGAAGACCTTGAGAAGAACTTTCCGGGCATAAAAGAGCGTATATGCGAAGATAGCGGAGAGCTCAGGCGTTTTGTAAACCTCTATCTCAACGATGAAGATATACGCTTTAAAGAGAACCTTGAGACCGTGCTGAGCGACAACGACGAACTTTCAATAATACCAGCAATTGCCGGAGGTTTAAGTTGAAGAAGCGGGTTTATCTTACATATACGCAAAACCTGATTCCCGAACCGCT
>JAJRYL010000382.1 GCA_024275855.1 Deltaproteobacteria bacterium | reverse complement strand
TACCTTTTTATCACGCACGACCTCGGAGTAGTCGAGTATATAGCGGACGAAGTAGCCGTAATGTTCAACGGCAAAATCGTGGAGTACGCCCCGACAGAAAAGTTATTTAAAAACCCGACGCACGACTACACTAAAAAGCTGCTTGCGGCTATCCCCATTATACCACCAATACCTTCCAGATAAGAGACGCTACAGACTCCTGAGGAAGAGAATTTCAAAATTGGTACATCTCTACGTAATAAATATTCCCGGTACGGAAAAGGCGCTCGCGGAAAAGAACCAGGCAGCCTTTATGTACCTGATATACGCTGTCGCGCGGCACGACCTGCGGTGGGCTACTGCGTAGGGCAATATCCAGCAGTCAACAATCTACTGACGCTACTGTATTCACCACCTGATTTTTCATATGCGGTACGCACTACTGCGTAGGGCAATATCAGGTACTTATACCGGGGTCAACGTCACTATGGTAGGTTACCAAAAATCCCGGCCCTGAGAGGGCCTGCGGGTCGCGCTTAGATTGATAGAGGCAGGGTTGTAAGCCCGGTGCTTTCATCAAAACCGAAGAGCAGGTTCATGTTCTGCACGGCGGCGCCTGACGCTCCCTTTACAAGGTTGTCTATCACGGAGACTATAACCGCCTTCTGCTCTTTTTCATGCACATAAATACCGATATCGCAGTAGTTGGAGCCGCGTACCTGGCTTATGTCGGGTAAAAGACCCGGCTCCATTACACGCACAAAAGGTTCCGCTCCGTAAAACTCTTTATATAAAGCATGCAGCAAAGCTCCGTTTAGCGGCTTCTTCAACCAGACGTAAGCGGTAGTCAGTATGCCGCGCGAAACTGGCAGAAGGTGCGGCGTAAACGTTACCGGAACTTCATCTCCGGCAAGCGCCGTAAGCTCTTGCGCCATCTCCGGGGCATGGCGGTGCGCGCCGATCTTATACGCCTTAAAACCCTCGTTTACCTCAACGAACGATGTCTCAATAGCGGCCTTACGCCCAGCCCCTGTGGTACCGGACTTAGAGTCTATAACAACAGGCATAACGCTGTTATAAAGACCGCCGCCGAATACGGGCGCTAAAGCCAAAATAGCGCCCGTTGGAAAACAACCGGGGTTTGCCACAAGTTGCGCGCCCTTTATAGCCTCTCTGTGAAGCTCGGGCAGGCCGTAAACAGCCTGCTTCAGGTACTCAGGGGCCTTATGCTCCACATACCATTTTTCGTAAACCTCTACATCGTGCAGACGAAAATCGGCACTTAAGTCTATAACCTTTATACCGGCCTTTATAAAGGGCAGCACCGAGGCCTGCGAAACCCCGTGCGGCAGGGCCGAGAAGATTACATCCGCCTTAGCGCCCTCTATCTCTTTCGGGTCTGTAAAATTTAAAGTATCGTAATAACCGGCAAGCGCCGGGTAGACCTTAGTAACGGATACTCCGGCGTACTGCCGCGAGGTTACAGAGCTGACGTTTACATCCGGGTGCAGGGCAAGCAGCCGCAAAAGCTCAAAACCCGTATAACCGGACGCGCCTATAATTATCGCATCGATCATAATAAAACTCTTTCCTCTATTTGATTAACCTCTCTATAACTGAAACGGCAGCTTATCTACCAACAGAGAGAGTCTCTTTTTTTATGCACGTACGGCCAGATTAGCACAACCGGATTAACAGATGAAGACAAAAAAAGGGGAAGACCGGCAACCGGTCTTCCCCTTGTAAAAAGTCTGCTGAGCCTTATCTCTTCGAGAACTGGAACCTCTTACGGGCACCCTTCTGGCCGAACTTTTTACGCTCAACCATTCTCGGGTCTCTTGTAAGAAAACCGGCTTTTTTTAATACCGGCCTCAGTTCCGGGTCGAGATGGAGAAGCGCCCTTGAGATACCGTGCCTGATAGCGCCGGCCTGGCCGCTCATTCCGCCGCCGTTGACATTTGCAAAGACGTTGTACTTGTCTTTAAGCTCTGTCAGCACAAGCGGCTGAAGCACGATGTTGCGCAGGGTCTCGCGCGGGAAAAACTCTTCGAAAGCTCTTTTGTTAATAGAAATATTACCGCTACCGTCTAAGAGCCTTACCCTGGCAACCGAGCACTTGCGTCTTCCGGTGGCTATGTGTGTCTCTTTAGCCATTATAAAGTATCCTCCTGAAAACTTCTTTGGTGTTCTGATATTTTATTATTCTTATACTATCGACCCGTTAAGGCGCCGATACCTGTAATATATCGTTCAGTCGGCGGCCATCGGTGTCGGGTTCTGCGCCGCATGCGGGTGTGTCTCGGTGGCATAGACCTTCAATTTTTTGAACATCGCCCTGCCAAGCACTCCCTTTGGCAGCATGCCCCATACCGCCTTCTTTATGGCCTCTTCCGGTTTGTTCTCTAAAAGCCTCTCGAGAGAGACCTCTTTTATACCGCCGGGATAACCGGAATGGTGGTAGTACATCTTATCGGCAAGCTTGTTGCCGGTTACGTTAATCTTTCCGGCGTTTACCACGACTACAAAGTCTCCCATGTCGATGCTCGGAGTGTAGAGCGGCGTGTGCTTGCCACGAAGTACGGTGGCTATTTTCGAGGCGAGACGGCCAAGCGTCTTACCTTCGGCATCGACTACATGCCATTTTTTAGTCGTCATATCTACTTGCGGATGGAACGTCTTCATATCTTTTTCCCCTAATAGTATTTGAATTTATAAGACTAATTTATTTTATGCATTTTGTCAAGATTTTTTTACTGTCATAAGCGGGATATAAGACTTTTCGTTGAAATTGTTCAAATTCGTGAAAGAGTGCGGTTATCCGGGGGCCGGACATAGCCCCTTTACACTCGCCTTTGGCCCTCCTCTATGGTAAAAAAGAGGGTATGAACAAGAGACCGAAAGCGGCTATAGACGAGGCCGAAAAGCTTAAAACAGAGATAGAACGGCACAACAGGCTCTACTACAGGGACGACTCCCCGGAGATAACGGACGCCGAGTACGATGCGCTTATGCAGAGGCTCGTTGAGCTTGAGGCCATCTACCCGGAACTGATAACGCCGGACTCTCCTACTCAGCGTGTCGGCGCGGC
>JAJRYL010000047.1 GCA_024275855.1 Deltaproteobacteria bacterium | reverse complement strand
TTGGCGCTGTAGCCGGTTACCTCCATCTCCGGCAGGTCGGCGCCGAGGGAGAGGAGAAAAGATTTTTTTGTAAAGAACCGTATGTGCGTGCGGTCGAGAATGCCGGAGTCTTTGTAGTCCCAGCGTCCCTTTAGTATTAACCGCTTTAAGACGGACCAGTTGCGTATGTTGGGAATAGAGAGCACTATATAACCGTCCGGTTTGAGTATTCTGCCGGTTTTTCTTAGAAGCGCCATAGGGTCAAAGAGGTGTTCGAGTACGTCTAAAAAGAGTATTACGTCGAATTTTTCGTCAAATTGAAGTTCTAAATTCTCGACATCGGAATTTATCATCTTATCTATGCCCGACTCAACGTCAACACAGCACTTTTCTACCTTCTCAATACCCGCAACGTAAGAAGCGTACCCTTTTTCCTTCAGGTAAGCAAGGGTCTGTCCTTTGCCGCACCCTACCTCAAGTATTCGCGCGGCCCCGTTCTTCTCTAATTGCGGAAGGATGTCGAGCCTGACGTTCGAGTAGTACTTTTTGTTACTCATAAATGGTGGTGCTCCGGGCCTGGTCTGCCGTAGTTTAGTGTACTTGGCGCTTGCGCGTTCTCTTTTTTTTTCGTATTTATGCCGATTAAGCGCTTTATTGCCTCTGGCCGAGCCTGCGCAGCTTAACGTACTTCTCTTTTGTGTAACCGGCGTAGAGCGCGGCGAGCTTAAGGCCGAGCGAGCCGTCTAAAAAGCCGAGTTTTAAGATATACATCTTAAAGAATGTGAAGAGGGGTCTTAGGACCGTATCTGTGCTTCTCGCCCTGCGCCCGTTTGCGTACAGTTCCTGCGCTCCGAGGTCGCTATAGCGTACGGCACGGGTCTTGTACTCGGCAACAGAGTCGTATGTGAGGTGGATAAGCGGATTTTTAAGATAACCTTCAGGGCCTTTTAACTGTACCGCCTCGTGAACCAGTCGCTCGCTGAAAGAGCCGCACTCTTTTTTATAGAGCCTGAGGCAGTAGTCCGGGTACCAGCCGCAATGTTTTACCCATACTCCGGCAAAATGATTTTTGCGCGGTACGCAGTAGCCGTTATTTTGGTCGTTTGAGGCTGCCGACAGGATCTCTTCGCGAAGCGCGGGTGTTACACGCTCGTCAGCGTCTATGTTGAAGACCCAGTCGTTCTTCGCGCGCGATGCGCACAGGTTTTTCTGTTTGCCGAACCCCTCCCATGTGTCCGAATAGACGGTGGCGCCGTACGACTCGCAGATTTCAACCGTTTTGTCGGTGCTGCCGGAGTCCGAAACGATTATTTCGTCCGCCCAGTCGAGGCTTTTAAGGCAGTCGCCGATCTTCGCCTCTTCATTCAAGGCGATTATCGTTACGGATATCTTCATAAAGTCCCTGCCTCTTCAGTCTCTTCTTTGAAATTATCTCAGAATCGATACGCCTCATTCACCGCTTCCGAACCGGTCTGCAAGCGCGAAAGCCCTGTTTATCGTTTTTTTATTGAAATGAGTAAGCGGAGTCTCCTTTTAGGAAAAGCGTAAAAGGGGTTTTTATTTTAGCCGTTAAAACCTCAGACTCCTGTCCGTGGAAGAATACGCTCTTGGTTTACCCAAGCCGAAGGCTTGCAACCAACGGTACTCTTAATTCTTGTCTGGAGAGGTTCACTGAAGTAGAGTCTGTAAAATGGGTACCGGTGCTGTCGGAAGCCAGCTGAAAGAGCCGGTTAGATTGGGGGTGCGCGGTTTGGCGGCTATCTCTGAAGCGACGCCTCTTCTTCAGGGCGCAGGTCCGCGGCCTCGTCAATGAGCATTACCGGAATATCCTCTTTTATAGGGTAGACAAGGCGGCAACTTAAGCAGACGATTCCGTCAGACGCCGCGTTCAGCAAGAGCTTGCCCTTGCACTTCGGGCAGGCCAGAATATCAAGAAGCTCCGAATCTATTGGCATGTTATATCCTCCTGCGGTTATGTATTGGACTGAAACTGCCCGGTTCCGTCTTTTTTTACCTCTGGCCAGCAGGTAGGCAGCAACGGATACGGCTCTTCTATTTTTGCGGAAACGTCTATTTTTATACCATAACGGGGTATGGTTGTAAAAGTGAATTTATTTGGCCGTTAAAAGTACGAACTTTTTACCGGGGTTGTGAAAGGTAGAGCTTCGGGGCCGGACAACAAAGGTTTGTAGCCAAAGCTACCGCTGCCTCTTGTTTGTGTGCGGCGGTTGGCCGCTTTCGCGCTGTTTTTATAACCCGCTCTATACCTCTGTGTCGGCATTTATGCTTACCGGGCCCTTTGGAAGCGCTTTTCTTCCGCCTGTTCTTACGTACTCCACCCCTCCGGCCACACTTACGATTACCATTATGGCGAACCACATTAACGAGAGCGTAAGCGCCTCTTCCGGAGTCGCGCCGACACGTGTAAAGAGGTAGACGAAGGCGCCTTCCCGTATGCCGAGCCCGGCAAGCGAGACCGGAAGCATCGAGATAACCGTGGCGAGCGGAATAAAGAGGAAGAAGTATATTACTGAAAGCTCCATGCCGAGCCCCACGCCAAGCAGCCAGTACCCTACCATTACGCCGGACTGTATCAGTAAAGAGTAGCAGAAGACCCTTATAAGTATTCCGGGGTGCGACTTGTACCCCATAAGCGCCTTGTAAAGCGAGTCAATCTTTTTATTGATGCCGTAAAAGTGTATTCTGGCCATTATATTCATGGCCCAGCTATGGAGCGCGCCTACCCATATAATAAGGCTTGCCCCCACGTAACCGCCTATTAAGAGCACGAAAAAACCGGGCAGCGTCGTGCCTTTAATCAACGGGTAGCCGATTATAACGGAGACGGTGGTTAAGAAGATTAGGGCCGTGAAACCGGAGTACCTGTCCATGAAGATGGAGGTTACGGATACGTCTCCGCGTTTCGATTTTTTGTAGAGGTAGTAACCTTTAATCACGTCTCCGCCGACCATGGTAGGCAGAAAGTTGTTGAAGAACATGCCTATAAAGTAGATAGAGAGCAGCTTAGTGTACGGTATCTCTATATCTTTCGATAAGATCGTGCGCCAGCGCTCCGTGGAGAGAAGCTGGGTAGCGATAAAGAGCGCGCCCGTTGCTATGGGGTAGAGAGGGTTTATGGAGAGCGCGGTCTTGAAGAAAGACTCCGAGTTGATGTTGCGAAAGAGAAAGTAGAGGATGGTCGCGCTTATGGCGATCTTTACAAGCGTAGAGATTATGCTCTTCATTTACGCGCGGCCCCGGCGCCGTCGGCCCCCGTTTTCGGCTCTTTCGCCTTTGTCCTGCTCCGTGGCCTCTTTGGCGCGCTCTTTCGAGGCGCTCTTTTTTAACCGCGCCGAGCGCACCTTCCGCTTCCGCCGAACCGGTAGTGGCGGCAAGGGCCCCAAAGTCGGAGTCGAGGTGCAGCTTTACCGTATAGATCGGTTTGTCCTGACTTTCGTGATAGATACGCGCGAGAACCTCCGCGAGAAGACCCATTACCACAATCTGCACACCGAGTATCAGTAGCAGAACGGAGAGCAGCAGAAGCGGCCTGCCGCCGATACTGTGGCCGAGCACTATCTTGTCGAAGCTCAGGTACAGGGCGATTAGAAAACCGAAAAAGCCTAACAGCAGGCCGATTGGGCCGAAGGCGTGAATAGGGCGCGTGGCAAAGGACTGGAGGAACTTTACCGTTATGAGGTCGAGTATTACCCGTATAGTGCGCGAGATTCCGTACTTCGATTTACCGAACTTTCTTTCGTGGTGTTTTGTTACCACCTCGGTAATAGAGGCCCCGTACCAGTTGGCGATTGCGGGAATAAAGCGGTGCATTTCGCCATAGAGGCGCACGTTTTCAATAACCTCTTTTCTGTAGGCCTTAAGCGTGCAGCCGTAGTCGTGCAGCCGTACGCCCGTTACGCGCGAGATCAGGCCGTTGGCTATAAGAGACGGTAGTTTGCGTGAGAGAAAAGGGTCTTTACGGTCTTTGCGCCAACCGCTTACAACGTCGAAATCAGCGGCCTTTTCGAGCAGGAGCGGAATGTCGGTAGGGTCGTTTTGCAGGTCGGCGTCCATTGTTACTATTATGTCGCCCTTTGCGTGCTCGAATCCGGCGGCCATTGCCGCGGTCTGGCCGAAGTTGCGCCTGAACGATATAATAACCACTTCAGGGTCTTTAGACC
>JAJRYL010000381.1 GCA_024275855.1 Deltaproteobacteria bacterium | reverse complement strand
GGTTGTAAGTTCGCTTTGCAACTGGCTCGACGTTGATGTTGTTATTATCGGGGAACTCGACTCTTCCGGAACCGTTAACGGCATTTCAATGCAGGTGGATTCCGAGATAGTAAAGGATTTTTCTTACACCCTTAGAGGCACGCCCTGCGAAATCGCCATGAAAGAGGGGTACTGTATCCATATGGCCGGTGTCCGCGACAGGTTTACTGAGGATAAAGACCTTGAAGAGATGGGCGCCGAGGGGTATCTGGGGGTGGCGCTTACCGATAAGACCGGTAAACCGATAGGGGTTCTTAACGCGATTTCAAAGAGCAGGCTGAACCCGCCTCACAGCGCAAAGGACGTTTTAAGGATTATAGCCGGAAGAATCTCTATTGAAATGGAGCGTTTGAGAGCCGAACGCGAGTTAAAGACGCTCTCTCAAGCAGTTGAGCAGAGCCCCGTTACCATTGTAATAACGGACGCGGAAGGAAGCATAGAGTATGTCAATGCGAAGTTTACGGAGCTTACCGGTTATACTTTCGACGAGGTTGTAGGTAAAAACCCGAACCTGCTCAAGTCCGACAGGCAGCCTCCTGAGTTATACGAACAGTTATGGAAGACGATTACGAACGGGCAGGACTGGAAAGGAGAGTTGCAGAACAAGAAGAAGAACGGCGAGCTGTACTGGGAAGACGCCATAATCTCTCCCGTGTTCGACGCCTCTGGAACTATTACCCACTACCTTGCGGTTAAAGAGGATATTACCGAGCGCAAAAAGGCGAAAGAGTCCATGAGGGCCTCTGAGGAGCGGTACCGTACCCTGTTTGAAGACTCTCTTGACGTTGTTTTTATAGCGAGCCCTGACGGAAAGCTTTTCGACATAAACGCCGCCGGAGTCGAACTTTTCGGGTACTCGGGAGTTGAGGAGATGTTGGAGCTTAACCTTGCCGAGGACCTTTACAAAAACAGTTACGATAGAGAACTGCTTGTTGCCGAGATTGAGTCGAGGGGGTTTGTGCGCGATTTCGAGGTAGTGATGCGCAAGAAGGACGGTACCGATATATTGGCGAGCATAACGTCGAGCGCCCTTTACGACAACGACGGCAAGTCTACGGCGTATCGCGGAATAATACGGGATCAGACGGCAAACAAGAGGCTTGAGGGAGAGCTACTACAGGCGCAGAAGATGGAGGCTATAGGGCAGCTTGCCGGAGGCGTTGCGCACGACTTTAACAATATACTGACCTCTATGGTGCTGTTCACCCACCTCGCTATGGAAAGAATAGGGCAGGAGCACGCCGCGTACGACGACCTTAAACAGATATTCTCCTCTGCCGAGCGCGCCAAGGACCTGACCCGGCAGCTCCTTATCTTCAGCCGCAAGCAGCCGATTAAATGCGTGCCTCTTTCTATCAACGATTCGGTAAACGGCCTCAGCAAGATGCTCGACCGGCTTTTAGGTGAAGATGTCGATATAATTACAGATCTGTCCGATAATATTAAAAGCATAGAGGCCGATAAAGGCGGAATAGACCAGTTGATAATGAATCTGACCGTTAACGCGAGAGACGCTATGCCAGAGGGCGGCAAGATAATTGTAAAGACCGAAAATGTTGAAATCGACGCAAAGGCGTGCTCTTCTTCCGGTTATGAACTCAGGCCGGGCGCTTATGTCTGTATTTCGGTCTCAGATAGCGGCGACGGGATTGACGCCAATACCCTGCCGCGGATATTCGACCCCTTCTTTACAACAAAGGAGCGGGGCAAGGGTACCGGCTTAGGTCTCGCGGTTGTTCACGGTATAATCAGAAAGCATGGCGGCTGCATAGACGTTAAGTCGGAGCCGGGCAAAGGCACTACCTTTTATTCGTACTTTCCGTCCTCGGACAAACCCCCGGTGCGTGACGATAACGCCCTTATAGGTCTGCCGAAAAAAAGAATTGATGGGCGCGGTAAGCGGGTATTGCTGGTAGAGGACGAAGATTACGTAAGAGAGCCCGTGGCAATGCTGCTCGGTTCTAACGGTTACACCGTTTTCGAGGCCCCTAACGGAAAGGTGGCCAGAGAGATTTTCGAACGCGAGAAAGGCGAGTTCAGCGTTGTTATAAGCGACGTGATAATGCCGGGCGGAAGCGGGCTGAAACTCGTCTCAGACCTTGAGGAGCGTAATCCGAAGATCAGGGTACTGCTTATGAGCGGCCATATGGATGAAAAATCTAACTGGGATCTTATAACCGAGCGGGGCTATAAGTTCGTAAGCAAACCGTATACGGTAAAAGAGTTGCTCGATTCCGTACACGTCCTTTGTAAAGACCGCGAGGATGTCAGGCAGACCTGAATGTTTTGTTGTTGTAGACCGTTTTATTGAACGGTTCATTTTTCATATATTCAAAGACCTTTTGAGAGAACGAGAGTTTAACCCCAATGTTATATAATAAAAGAGG
>JAJRYL010000380.1 GCA_024275855.1 Deltaproteobacteria bacterium | reverse complement strand
TCCCCTGTGCCGACCTGCCCTTTTCTCTCGCTCGCTATCTTGTCGTTCTGCTCACGCGTCATCTTGTCGAGCAGGCGGGCTAAAAGTATCTTCATGGCCTTTGCCCTGTTCTTGTGCTGGCTCTTCTCGTCCTGACACGAAACTACTATGCCGGACGGAAAGTGCGTAATACGAACCGCCGTCTCCAACTTGTTTACGCTCTGCCCGCCGTGGCCGCCGGCCCTGAAGGTATCGGTACGGAACTCGTCCGGGCTCGTCTCCACCTCTACCTCTTCGGCCTCCGGCATAACGGCGACAGTGGCGGTTGAGGTGTGGCGGCGGCCCGACGTCTCGGTCTCCGGCACACGCTGCACACGGTGCACGCCGCTTTCGTACTTGAGCCTTGAGTAAGCGCCAGTGCCCTCTATAGTGGCAATAATCTCTTTCAGGCCGTGCAGTCCGGTCGGGCTTGAGCTTAAAACATCCACCTTCCAGCCCTTGCGCTCGGCGTAACGGGAGTACATGCGGTAAAGGTCGGCGGCGAAAAGGGCACTTTCGTCTCCACCGGCACCGGCCCTTATTTCGATAATTACATTTTTATTGTCATTGGGGTCTTTTGGCAACAGAAGTATCTTAAGCCCGCTGATAAGCTCCTGCTCGCGCGCGGCAAGCTCAGGAAGCTCGGCCTTTGCCATCTCCTTCAGCTCTTCGTCTTTACCCTCAAGGGCCGACCTGTACTCAGCGGCCTCCGCGTCTACCTCTTTAAGCTCTCTATACTTCTCAACTATTTCCGAAAGAGCGGAGTGTTCGCGCGCGTACTTCTGGTATTGGGCCTGATCGGCAAGCACCTCGGGAGACGCAAGCAAAGAAGAGAGTTTATCGAACCTGGCCTCAACCTCTATAAGTCTTTCACGTATCATCAGTTCTCGAATATTTAAGTGTATTACAACTAAAGCGGAAAAGAGGCGCGCAGGAAAAAGGCGTAATCTCCCCCTTGCCACGTTCAAAAAAGGCTGGCAAGAGTACGGAAAAAAAGAGAGGCCGAAAAACAGAAAGCAGACGGCGCGCTTAAGCGGATAAAAAAACGGAATAGAAAACAGGACAGGGCTTTAACGCGGTAGAGGGCCGTGGCGTAAGAAAAGGCTAAAAGCGGGGCCTGAGGGTAACCCGGCTTTAAAGCGACTTGAACTTTGCCCTTATTTCATCCGGTTTGCCACAAGTCATTTTACCTTCCGAACAGGCGCCCCTGACACACGCCGGGCCGGTGTCGGCAAAGATAACAGGCGCAACAGTCTTGGCAAGCACAATCATTTCGGTGGCCATCTCTCTAATCTCCCACTGCGCCCTCTCGCATCCGCGAAGCGTAAAAAAGTGCAGCAGCTCGCGGGCGTTCATGGTCACTATTATCTTTGTACACGCGGCATTCGGCAGAAGATAGCGCGCGTCTTCGGCAGGCACGCCCTCTTCGATCATCTCGTTATAAAGGGAATAGAGGTTCTTCAGCGCCGCCTCGAACCTCTGCCTGCGGCTCTCGTCAATGGTGACGGTAGAGGGCAGAACAAACTCCGGAGAGTCGAACTTTACGTACCTCTGGCTCTGCTGAGAGTAAGAGGCGACCCTGTGGCGAACGAGCTGGTGCGAGGTTACCCTTGAAATTCCGTCTATACCGAAGGTGAACGAGGCATGCTCAAGAATCGACAGATGCCCCATTCCAAGAATTTTAGAAAGGAACGCGGCCTGGTCTATCCCCCTTACCTTCTCTTCAAGCTATGAGATTTCGTTATCGGAATAACAGAGGCGTGCGGCAAGACAGACCGAGTTTTCAGGTTCGGGAGTATGATTTAGAAGTGAAACCTGCACAGTAACACCTCGTGGTCAGGCACCCTTGTTACGGTACTTCCTGTTGAACTTCTCGATCTTACCGGCGGTATCTACAAGCTTCTGCGTACCGGTATAGAAC
>JAJRYL010000046.1 GCA_024275855.1 Deltaproteobacteria bacterium | reverse complement strand
TCTTAAACTCTTTTTTTTACGTTCCTATTAGTTACTTCCACTCTTGAACTTGCGTCTGCGTGCCTCTAAAAACGGATTTTTCACATCGTGAAACTTATAAATCTGACCGGAAGCCCCGGCGATTGTTATGCCCTCTTGCAGATACCTGTCAAGGTCTGTTCGTGACATACTGCGCCAGGCACCGGGGTCGGACAGATTTATGTTCACGCGCTCCGATCTAAAACCGGCGCCACGGGATCCGGACCCTGTAGCTATCGATGAGCGCAGGTGATGAGGCCTCTCTTTCAGCCAACCCCCTATATACTCATCTACCGCAACCGCGCTGCCGGACCCATCGGTCATAAGTCCGCCGCTATCGTTAACCACAACGCTATTGCCCGCGGTATCGAGCGATATGTTCTCGCCAACGAGCTTTGCTACCTCTTCAACATCGACGACGTTATACTTGGAAATAGACTTATAGAGCACAGCCCTTTGCTTATCCTCTCTGAGCCTGACTACCTCGGCCTCCAACCGCTCCATCTCCGCCGCCCTGCCAGCATTTTTACTCGCCTTGCCGTACGCCTTTCTATAAGCGTCGTCGATCAATTCCTGCACCTTCGCCTGCTGCTCCGCAGTGAAGCTCAGTTTTTCTTTTACGGCGCCATCATGCCCGTTATCTGCCTCTACATCCTGTGCAATATCGAGTTCGTCAACCATCATCAATTCTCTCCTATGATTTTATATCCCCCACTTCACCTTCTCCTGCTACTGCTTTACAAACAGGAGAGTCAGCCGTAACTTCAGGGGTATGTATCTACGGCTATATAGGTGCTTTTGTATTCTCAAAACAGGGTTCCGGGTCTATCACTCGACCTTGCGCCCTTTGCCTATCTCTTCAAAAATTGCCGCCTTTGTCTTTTCGTTCAGTTTCGGCAATACAGCCGTTACTACTCTTTTCTCAAGTTCCCCGCTGAATATCTGAGAACCGACACTCGCCGACTGAGCCTTTAAGACGTTTGTCAGTTCACGCTCGATATCTCGTATGGAAAAGTCGTCAGGATAATCGACAACTCCGTCAAAACTCAAACCCTCCCACTGTGCCCACAGGTCAAGAATCTGCATTTCGGCAACCTCAAGGTTGTCGGCCTTTTCACTTAACGTCGCATAGAGCTGCTGGTACTCAAGATCGAGCGCGACCCCTGAACTCTGAATACGAAAATCTTCAACAGATCTTACTCCGCCCATCTTGGCAATCCTGTGAATCTCCGCTATGTCCTGTTTAACCCACTCCCTGATCTCACTTAACGACGAGTGCGGGGGCTCCAGCCAGTACGGTTTTCCTCCGGCTTCCGTTGGGTCGAACTGAAGTATGTTGCGCGGCCCCAGCTCCATCTCTTCGGAACCCGGCCTCGCATACGGTACAGCAAGCATCGGAAATGCCGTGTTCTCGATTATTTCCTTCGCGTCGCTGCAAAGATAGTAAATATTCTTGTTAATATCAGCGAGGTCCTGAAGGTCTGACGTACCTACCATTTTAGAGACAGACCGTTTATTAAAGAGGTTGACCATAGGTACGGTGCCAAGGGCATGCTCCCCGAAATCGACCAGTTCTACTTTTGTGCTCTCGGCACCACATCTGTACAGTTTCCAGTTCTGCCTGGTCCATACTCTGTACAACCCGTCCTCTTCCCTTATCTTAACCATATCGAGCACAGGTCGGCCTGTTCCTGCACGTGTATACGACCAGTCGAGCAGGTTCTCCGGGGTTACAAGCGTAAGGTACGGACGTATATCCTTCTCTATAGCCTCGGCTCTTGTCGATACCTCGACTCCCGGTTTATCTACAATAATGGAGACTCTGCCGTAGATTGACGCGAAACGCTGCGCGTCTCTCATAAACTGAACAAGGCTTGAACCTTCAAAGTCGGCGTCCCAGTAAAACGCCCCGAAGAGCATGTCGTCGGTAAGCGACCCGAAGTCACGCTTTGCCGGTTTTCTATAAAGATGAGAGACAAAAAGGTCTACAATAGGGCCGCAATAATTGTAGTAGTACGATGTCTCTTTGCGTCTTGCGTAGTTAGCGGCGCTCTCAAACGGGTGCTGAAGCAGATAATCGCCGTCTTTATACACCTTGCCTCCGAGGTACGAATGCATATAGAACATCCACTCGCCAACCCATTTATCGTACTCGGGGTGCGTCTTGCGTAACTCTTCACTATTCACCGGGGTCTCTCCTTTTTTTTCGTTTTTTACTTATAAAAACGGTAACCTTGCTTTGGCCTGTGAAACAGTATTGGAAACTCACTCTCTATAAAATAACCGAGCGCATCCGAGGCGTGCGTTCTGTCGGAATCGGACTTGTTTATTCCGGCATTACCATCTTTCCAGACCACGCACTCAAGGTCTTTGCGCAGATATTCGCAACGTGGATGGTGGAACAGGCGCGCCTCTTTGTTACTATTTTCGAGCATCGAGTTTAGGGAGTTTACCCTGTCTCTGACATTAGGGTTGGCTCTTTTAATGCGCTGCTTCTTCAACCCCAATTCAAAGAGCAAGGCGTAGTCGCTTTTACCCGTCGTACTTCGCGCGTTGCCGGCGGCATCTCCGTAAACGACCGTACCGGCTTCGTGGTGCTGGTATCTTGCAAGGAACGTTCTGGCCATTTCCACGGTATTTGTGTTTCTAAGCGCTACCTCGTCAAACACCCAGACCGTGGTTCCGTCAGTCTGAAGCAGCAGCCAGACACATGGGTCTACATTAAAATCGCCGCAAATAATAATCGGTAGCTCTTCTTTCAGGGTTATCTCTTTATCCTGATGTCTTTCAACGGAGTAGGCGTAATATACCCGCCCGGCGGCTCCTTCGAAGCTCGCCTCATACTCCTGCCGAAATGTCCGCGCGTCCATTACCCGCTTTGCCGCCTCTATCTCGCCTTGCGCAAGTATGTCCGAAGAGTTCCACCGGTACAACCCCCAGTCGTCGTCTACGCCTGACCCTGCATAGTCCGCAAGTTCTTTATAGTGATTCAACCCCTCCGGCACGCCTATGAACCAGCACCAACCGCCTCTGTCCGAAAGAGCCGGACGGATATTTTCCGTCCACGTACCGGAATGCATATTCGCGTACTCATCCAACACACCACCGTTCCATGCGACACCTTCTATACGCTGCGGTTTGTCGAGACCTACTACCCATAACTCACTTGAAAATATCGTAGTTATACAGAGTTCCGTTTCGTAGATTCTACGAATCCATCCGGGCGGAATCAGCGCCTTCAAGTCCTTCCAGAAGATTCTTTTCGCCTGATCCCTTGTCGGAGCCGCGACAAAGTACCGTGGGTCGGCAAAGGCCGTAGCCTTCGCAAGCTCTACTACAAGCCTTCTTTTCGCAAGTTCCGTCTTTCCGCTTCTTCTTCCGGCCGGCACAACGCAAAAACGCTTATTCTCCGTCCAGAGACGGGCCTGTACCTTGTGGTACCGTAAGGGACTCCATCTTCCTGATAAGCCGCTCGCTCTCTTCATACTCTTCATCCGCCGCTCCCGATGGAGGTTCATCTTCCATGCCCCAGGCTATCTTCTCACCCTTAACCACGTTGCTAAGTACCTCTCCGGCGGCCTTCGCAACCTTCAGTTCCTCAAGTCCCTGCTTTACGTCTTTACTCCTCAATCCTTTTATTAGCCGCCTCTTCACACCGTTCCATAGAACCCTGTGACCGGCGCTTACTTCACTCGCTTCAACGGCTGTGCTTGAGTGCTCCAACTCTTCGTGCTCTTTCAAGATATCTTCAAACTTAAAACGTACCCAGCCCTCTTTTTTGGCTTTTTTGTTTATCGTTGATGTATGACATCCGTACTTTTGAGCCATTGCCTTAATACTGCTTGCCGTTGTTGTATAATCCGATTTAGGCCCATACCAATCAATCGTCACTTAAAAACCTCAAAACGCATAACTTGTTCCAACTCGCTAAACACTTTTATTCATATTATTTGTCCGTACTACCTAAAACTTGTCAAGCCCTGCATGTTCTATACAATCTTTAAGCGGATAAAGACTTAAAAACTCTCCTTCACATGCCAGACATTTTTCAGGTTCTCTTAAAAGTACTCTTTTACCGCCCCAACGTGAAAACCGCATTGCGGGCTCGGACACATCATCTAATTCAGTTCTGCTACACACCGTAATCACCTCCCGCCTCTGTTCTACCCTATAGTGTTTTTTTTCTACCCCTAAACGATTAAGTGCCTATTTTTATTAAATAAAAGAACCTATTTTATTCTACCTTCAGCCTTATATCGCCTCTTTTCATCTCTCTGTTTTGACAAAACAGGGTGAACGTGAAAGTCCTTCAGATATAAAAAAAGGCCGCCCCGAAAGTACGGGCGGCCTTAGAAATGTTTACCGGTTCCTAATTATTAAATTCACTCTAAATACTATGGAACAGAGCGTTATATATACCCTCAATCCTGCGTTAACCAACTATATCCATTTTCATTCTCATCATGAATATCAGCTTCAAAGATACTCTCAAGACCGTCACGATAACCGTACGTTCTAAACTGTTCGAGCATGTCACCCATAGACTGATACTGTCTGATAACCTTATATTCTATTCGTTCAATATTGGCCGTTCGTTCAGGCAGGTGTATCTCAATCAACCGCCTCCTCTTCCTGTGCCCTTGCAATCGTGACCTTCTCTTCTGCCCTGTAGAGTATTTCATAAGTCCTCCCAAGAGATATTCTATGACTTTTTGCAATCAGCTTCATATGTGTTCTCCAATAATGATACTCCGTAAAAATTACCCTTTCCCTCGGGCTAAGCCCGGCTAACGGCCAAAGTAATTCTCTTAAATCTCCAGCACTCGCACTAAGTCCTTCGTAAAAAGCTTCCGTATCTACTTTCAACTTCATACTTTTAATCTTGCCCTTGTTAATAAAATC
>JAJRYL010000045.1 GCA_024275855.1 Deltaproteobacteria bacterium | reverse complement strand
GCCTTAAGGGTTCCGTTGCGCCCGCGCGTATAGCCATAGTTATCGACGACTTCGGTTATAATATAAAACGGCTCAGAAGGCTGCTGACCCTCGACGCAGAAATAGCCGTTGCGGTGCTGCCGCAACAGAGGTACTCAGAGTTGAGTGCTAAAGAGGCGCACGAACGGGGGTGGCTCGTTCTGCTGCACCTGCCTATGGAGCCGGAGAACAGCACCGTTAACGACCCCGGCAAGGGCGCGCTCTTTACCTCTATGAGCGAGGCTGAGCTTAAAAGCGTTATAGATAAAGACTTAAAGAGCGTGCCGTACGTAACGGGCGTAAATAATCATATGGGTTCAAAGGCCACGGCTGACAGGCGAGTTATGCAGACCGTACTTGGCGTTATGGCCAGGCGCAAGCTCTTCTTTTTAGATAGCCGCACAACGTCAAAGTCGGTTGCGCCGCAACTTATGGATCTGCTCGGTGTCAGGGGCGGAGCCAGAAACATCTTTCTCGACAATACAAGAGACCGTGAGTATATAAAGGCTCAGGTTGCCGAACTGGTTCGTACGGCCCGGTTAAAGGGTTCGGCCATAGCCATAGGCCATCCTTATAACGAGACAATAGACGTACTGCTTGAAGTAGTACCCGAACTTAAGAAAAACGGGGTAGATGTAGTACGCCTGTCCGACCTGATGAAGGCGGGCCGTTAGGGTGTTCAGCTTATGGTGCTCGAATGAAAAATATTCTCTTTAAAAAAAAGACTTGACAGGCTCTGCCTCTTTTTGGTAACCTCTCCATGAATTTTAACTGGAGAGCATTCTTGTTGCTACCAATTACAGATAAGGCTGTGAATGATCGATTTTAACGATCATGCACAGCCTTTTGTTTTGCAGGCGGCAAGGGGGGAGAAAACAAGGAGGAGCAGATGGCAAAGGGTACTGTTAAGTGGTTTAATGATACAAAAGGTTTTGGTTTTATTCAGCAAGAGTCCGGCGAAGACGTATTTGTGCACTATTCCGCAATAGGTGGAGACGGGTTCAAGACACTGAAAGAGGGCGAGGAAGTCGAGTTTGAAATAACCGACGGGCCCAAAGGACCTCAGGCGTCGAACGTGGTAAAGGCTTAGTTTCTGCCGGATTCAAAGAGTGGCGTATATCGGTCTGACGTTGCCGTCCCGGTTTTCAAAACGTGTACGGTGTCTTGAGTTCTATGCGCTTGTTGTCGTAAAAATAGATGGGGTCTTCCATGCTTTTTTTGTCGTGGAAGACCCTTTTTTTGTCCCGTTTTTATCTCATTTCCGCTCTTTTTTTATCTTTTTTTTCTTCCTCTTTACACACTATTCGCCGCCTTTTCCCTCCTGTTGACGGCTACGATCAGGCTCTTCGCTTTCAAGGTATACTTTGGGGGAGGGCTTTAAGTACGGCATAGTCTACCGCTTGTAATTGAGTCGGTATTCTGCTATTATTTTCATTGGTTTAAGTGAAATAACCTCTCTTTATAAAACTTCCGTTCTGCCGCTCTTCTTAGTATCGGATTGCTGTAGAGTTTATACGTGGTGTGACTTGGATCTCGACAGATATCTCGAAGAAAAATGCGCCCTTGTAAATAGAGCCTTAAAAAATTTATTAGGTTCTTCGGACACTTACCCGTCCGTACTGCATCAGGCGGCGCATTACAGCCTTTTTGCCGGTGGAAAAAGGATAAGGCCGGCGCTTGTTCTCGCCGCGGCCGAAGCGGTTTCCGAAGGTGTTGATACTGCTGTGTTAAATGCCGCGTGCGCCGTTGAGTGCATCCACACTTACTCGCTTATTCACGACGATCTGCCTGCGCTCGATAACGACGATCTAAGGCGTGGGCTGCCAACGTGCCATAAAAAGTACGGCGACGCTATGGCGATACTCGCCGGAGACTCCTTGCTTACCTCGGCTTTCGAGCTGTTGGGGCGCACTCAGGGGGTCGATAATGCTCTTATAGTTCAGGCTGTTATAGAGCTTTCGAGTGCCGCCGGAGCTGCCGGAATGATTGGCGGCCAGGTGGTTGATATAGAGTCCGAAGGCACGGAAATCGCTTTTCCGGTTCTTGAGTATATCCATATCCACAAGACAGGCAAACTGATACTCGCCTCCGTGCGGTGCGGCGCGATACTTTCCGGCGCGAAAGAGGCGGAGCTAAAGTCTCTTAGCCGGTACGGCGAGGCAATAGGGCTTGCGTTTCAGATTGCCGACGACCTTTTGGACGTAGAGGGCACGGATGAAGAGCTTGGCAAGAAGGCCGGTATGGACGAGCTTCGAGGCAAGGCCACTTACCCTGCTCTCTTGGGTATTGCGGAGTCGAGAAGGCGCGCCGCAGACCTTGTTGATGTCGCTATAGAGGCCCTGAACGGGTTCGGGCCGCAGGCCGACCCGCTGAGATCTATCGCGCAAAGAATAGTATCGAGAAGAAGTTAGACCGTTTCTCGTTCCGGCTTGTTGTACTTTAAAAAACCTGAGTGAACGGCACCTCGTATTACATTTGGCTACAGAAAGGTTTTTGTTGAAAAGATTGCTTGACGATATCGATTCTCCAGCGGATTTAAGGGCTCTTGAAGTTGAAGAGCTTACTGTTGTCGCAGATGAATTACGCGGCTTTATTATTGAATGTGTCTCCAAAACCGGAGGGCACCTCGCGTCGAGCCTTGGCGCGGTAGACCTGACGCTCGCGCTGCACTACGTCTTCAATACCCCGAAGGACCGCATAGTCTGGGACGTTGGCCACCAGGCGTATGCGCACAAGATACTTACGGGGCGTAAAGACCGTTTTCATACACTTAGAACCCGCGGCGGGATAAGCGGTTTCCCGAAGATTACCGAGAGCGAGTACGATGCGTTTGGCGCGGGCCACTCCTCTACCTCCATTTCAGCCGCCCTCGGCATGGCCGCCGCTTCGGAGCTTTCGGGTAGCGGCGCAAAGGCCATAGCGGTAATCGGCGACGGTTCCTTAACCGCCGGAATCGCCTTCGAGGGGCTTAATCAGGCGGGCGATATCAAGAAGGACGTAATAGTAATACTGAACGATAACGAGATGAGCATTTCTAAGAACGTTGGCGCTCTCTCTTCTTTTTTGAGCCGTAAGATTACCGGCAGAATGGCGAATAAGCTCAAGAGCGAAATAGAGGTCTTTATAAAATCGATTCCGATGATAGGCGACAAGCTTATGGGCATTGCCAAGCGGGCGGAAGACTCCCTTATCACTCTGCTTACCCCCGGCATGCTCTTTGAAGGGCTCGGTTTTCATTACATAGGGCCGATAGACGGTCATAATATCAGCGAAATTGTAGATACGCTGAATAATGTAGGTACTCTTAAAGGGCCTGTGCTTATACATGTTCTAACGACAAAGGGTAAGGGGTACCTGCCCGCCGAGAACGACCCGTCGAGCTTTCATGGCGTTTCGGCCTTTAACCGGAAGACGGGCAAGGCGATTAAGGGCGCCCAAAAGGGCTCCGCGCTCTCTTACACAGAGGTCTTCGGTTCGACGATGATCGATATCGCCGAGAGTAACGACCGTATTGTGGCCATAACGGCCGCAATGCCCGCAGGAACCGGTCTTAACAACTTCGCTCTGCGTTTTCCAGAGAGGTACTTTGATGTCGGCATAGCGGAGCAGCACGGCCTGACATTTGCCGCCGGACTTGCCCGTGAAGGTTTTGTGCCTGTTACGGCAATATACTCTACTTTTATGGGCAGGGCGTACGACGAGATTTTTCACGACGTATGCCTTCAGAACCTGCCCGTTATAATGGCGCTCGACAGGGCCGGTATAGTCGGGCAGGACGGCCCAACGCACCACGGCCTGTTCGACATCTCTTACTTGAGGCATCTGCCCAATATAATCTGCGCCGCTCCCAAGGACGAAGACGAACTCAGGCACCTGCTTTACTCCGCCACGCAGTACGGCTCTCCGGTGGCGCTGCGCTATCCGAGAGGCGGCGGGCTTGGTGTTGACACTACCGGGCCTCTTAAAAAGATAGAGCCGGGAACCGCCGAGGTGCTCAAAGTCGGCACGGACGTAACCATTATAGCTATAGGCAGCATGGTTGCGCCTGCGGTTGAAGCCTCGCGGAAACTGAAGGCCGCCGGTATTAAGGCCGGGGTAATAAACGCGCGTTTTGTGAAACCGCTGGATGAAGAGTTGATTTTGAAAACGATTGCGGGTACGGTGGTTACCGTTGAAGAGAACGCGTTGCAGGGAGGTTTCGGCTCTGCGGTGCTCGAACTTTTTGAAGAGCATAATGTCGCGTGCCGGATAAAAAGAATCGGCGTGCCAGACAGGTACGTAGAGCAGGGCTTGCCCGGTGAACTTAAGGCCGCGCTCGGGCTCGATGCCGACGGTATAGAGAAGGTGGTTAAAGAGTTTGTAAACTCCGTTTCGGGCATAGCCTTATAGGTAAGTCCCTACTGAAACGAGCCGGATTTAATTGCGGGTGAAGGCTCTTTGCCTGCATAGTATTGAACAAAAAAAGATACTCTATTTGACAAAAATAAAAACAGATAAGAGCCGTACCCGTTCAAGGCTAGATCTGCTTTTAGTGGAGAACGGACTTGTAGAGAGCCGCAGCAAGGCCCAGGCTTTAATCATGGCCGGTTCTGTTCTGGTTGGCGGCAGGGTCTGCGATAAGGCCGGTAAAGAGGTTGACCGCGACGCTTCTATCCGGTTAAAAGAGCGGTTGCCGTATGTCGGGCGCGGCGGGTTGAAGCTTGCCGGTTTTTTAGACGATATATCGTTTGACGTTACCGGGCTTAAGGCGATGGACGTCGGCTCTTCTACCGGAGGTTTTACCGATTGCCTCTTGCAGCGCGGCGTTGTAAAGGTTCATGCCGTTGATGTCGGCAAGGGCTTGATAGACTACAAACTAAGGATAGACCCGAGGGTGCACCTGTTAGAGGGGCACAATATAAGATACCTCGATTTTGAAATGGTCGGCGAGCCTGTTGACCTTGTGGTTGTCGATCTCTCTTTTATATCGCTCGAAAAGGTGATTGATAAGATAAAAGAGTTTATGGCGCCTAACGCTCGTCTTTTTACGCTGGTAAAACCTCAGTTTGAGGTCGGCAAGGGGCAGGTCGGCAAGGGCGGCGTGGTTAGAGACGAAGCGAAACGCGCCGAGGTGGTAGAGAAGATTGTAAGTTTCGCCGGGGCGCACGGCCTTAAGTGTACCGGCAGGGGCACCTCTGTTATTAAGGGGGCAAAGGGCGG
>JAJRYL010000044.1 GCA_024275855.1 Deltaproteobacteria bacterium | reverse complement strand
TCAGCCGGCCTGCCGGTCTCTCTTTCAACCTGGTCGTAGGCGCGCTCCAACTTGTTGGACTTGTCCCTCATAGAGCGGGTCATCCAGTCCATGCTTCTCAGCTCGTCCATTATAGCGCCACGCACACGAATAGAGGCGTACGTGTTGAACTGTACGCCCTTCGATTCGTCGAACCGGTCTATAGCCTCAAGCAGTCCGATGGTACCGGAACTCATCAGGTCGTTTACATCTATATGAGGAGGAAGGTTTACGGCAACCTGGTAGGCTATTATCTTTACGAGATGGACATTCTCAATTACAAGCCTGTCGCGCTCAGGTTTGCTCATTCTGTTTTTAGGTGCTGTCTTCTTATTTGCCATTTTCTCTTCAGTATAGGCCCGCAAGGGCTGTCTCTAATTTGGACCAATGCCTTTAGTCAACATCTGTTTCCAGAAGAACTGAAAACCTCCGCTTTTAACATTACCGTACGATGGAAGCCGAATAACCTCTCTTGCGACCTCTTTAAAACAACGGCTGGCTTTTGTATGCGGAAAGAGTTCCATTACGGCCTTCTGCTGCACGACCGCTTTCGGTACGTTCTCATCATAGAGTACACAACCGAGATAATCAACAGAGATATTTAAAAATCTTTCCGCCGCAAGACTTATTTTTTTATAGACCTCAAGAGCTTCTCTTTTAGTCTTCGCAGTATTTACAAGTAAGTTAAATTTTCTTTCGCCATGCTTTTTAAACAGCACCTTCATCAACGCGTAGGCGTCTGTAAGAGAAGTCGGTTCAGGAGAGACTACCACAACTATGTCTTGCGCCGCTACGTTAAAGAACAGAACATTGTCTGAGATGCCGGCACCTGTATCAATTATCATAACATCTATGTCAATGTCCATACCGTCGAGGTGCTGGGAGAGCTGAAGCCTGTCCTCGGCGCTAAGTTCCGTAAGCTCCTGAACGCCCGAAGAGGCCGGCAGAATCTTTATGCCCTTCGGCCCGTCTACGAGAACCTCTTCAAGGCTCTTCTTTCCGTGCAGCAGGTCCGCGAGATTCGACTTGGGGGTAAGCCCTAAAAGAACATCTATATTACCGAGGCCGAGATCGGCATCGAGCAGCAGGACTTTCTTGCCCGCCTGCTGAATAGCGACCGCTAAGTTTACCACCGAGTTAGTTTTGCCTACCCCGCCTTTTCCACTGCTGACGGAGACCACTTGAATTGAACGGTTAGGGCCGGTGCCGGACACCCCCTTGCCGACCAACTCTCTTTTTTTCGATTCTGCTCTTATTGTCGCTGCCTGATCCATTTAATTCTGTCTCCTTAACATGGTAGAAAGATATCAAGCAGCCGTTCCTTAGTAGCAAGCTCAATATCTTCGGGAACACGCTGTCCGTTAGTTAGGTACGCAAGTGATTTTCCGGCAAGCACCATGGTATTGAAGATCGGGCCGTACACGTCGCTTTCATCAATTTTGGTAAATGTCAATGAGTCTATTCCAACCGGCGAGAAATTTCTTACGGTTTCGTAAAGCGAAGCGTCGCGGGTCTGAGAACTAAGCACAAGGTTGAACTTGACTTCGGGGTTGAGAGCGGAAAGAGCCTGCAACTCTCCAAGGTGCGCCATGTTGCTCCTGTCCCTTCCGGCGGTATCTATTAGTATTAAATCCTTGTCCGCATGGGTGCGGATAAGGCCCGCAAGCTCTCCGGGCGTCTTGGCAAGCTCAACCGGCGTACCTATAAGTTTCCCGTAAATTTTCAACTGCTCGACAGCGGCTATACGGTAATTATCGAACGTAAGCAGCGCCACTCTCTTCTTCTTCTTTAACGCGTTGATAGCCGCGAGTTTGGCTATGGTGGTAGTTTTGCCGACACCAGTCGGGCCCACAAACGCCATTACGGTTCCGTCCGTCAACGGGTCTTCGACCTTCAGCGCCTTTGAGACCCTGCGTTTCATTTCCGTTTTAACTTCCGACCTGTCGGATAGTTTCTCATCGGCCAGGCGACTGCATGTCTTTATCAGAATGTTGTTGACCAGCCGCTTGTCTATTCCGTTTTTCAACATCTCGGTTTCCATACTTCCAATAACATCTGAAAGCGGTGTTTTGGTAGCGGCCATAACCTTTGTGCAAAACGCCTTTATCTCGTTCAACTCTTCGGCTATCGCCCTGCCGACGTCGCCGCCCTCGGCGGCCGCACCGCTCAGGTTAACCGACGCTACCGCCTCCGCCGAGACTCCGCCCGGAACAGCCGGGGAGATAGCAGAGGGTTTCATGCCCGTTGCCGCGGCGCTCGCGTACATGTCGGCGGGTTTTCTTATATTGCTGCCCGCCGTCCCGGCCACGGAATGAGGCGAGGTAGAGGCAGTATCGTCCGTGGGGTTGCGCTCCAGCGCCGCCACCACTTCGTAACACTCTTTATTACCGGTACTGATTTTCTTCGTGTTGAGAATAAGCGCGTCTTTTCCGAGATCGGCCTTTATGCTCTTCATGGCCTCTCTAACGGTACCGGCGGTATATCGTTTTATATACATTCTATAACCTCACTACTTTTAATGTCTCCACCCTGACCGTGGTCGCTATTTCACCATGAGAGAGAACCCCGATAGTCGGAAAGTTCCTCTCAAGAAGTTTACGTATAAAGCGGCGTGTCTGGTGCGAGGCAAGCACGACGGGCTGATGCCCTCTTGCCATAAGTTCTTCGAGCCCCTCTTTTATCTTTACTATTATCTGCTGCGCCACGCCAGGGTCTATGGTCATAAAAGAGCCCTGCGGGGTCTCCTGAACGGACTTTGTAATAACCTCTTCAATATCGACATTGAGAGCGAGTGCCTCTATAGTCATATCGGGGGTCTGGTACGTCTGCGATATCTGCCTCGAAAGGTTCATGCGAACGTACTCGGTAAGCAGGTCCGTATCTTTTGTCATCATGCCGTAGTCGGCAAGAGTCTCTAAAATAGTCTGAATATCACGCACCGAGACACGCTCTTTCAACAGGTTCTGCATTACCTTCTGCACGGAGCCGAGCGGCAGTATTCCCGGCACAAGTTCCTCTACAACCTTGGGCTGCGTTTCGGCGACTTTGTCGAGTATGTTCTGAACATCCTGACGGCCTAAAAGCTCCTCAGAGTAGTTCTTTATAATCTCGGTTATATGCGTCGCTATTACGGCTGAGTGGTTTACGACCGTGTAACCCATTATCTGCGCCTTGTCCTGGTTGGAGTCGTCTACCCATATTGAGGGCAGTCCGAAGGCCGGGTCGGCTGTAGGCACGCCGTCGAGCCCGCCCTGCGCGTCCCCCGGATTGATAGCGAGCGAGTGGCCGACCATAAGCTCTCCGCGGGCAACCTCGACACCCTTCACAAGAAAAACATACTCAGAGGGTTTCATCTGTAAATTATCTTTAATATGAACGGAGGGCACGATAATTCCCATATCTTCGGCTAACTGGCGGCGTATAGCCTTTATACGCTCAAGCAGCTCGCCGCCCTCGGCAGGGTCTACCAGCGGAATTATCCTGTAACCGACCTCAAGCCCGAGCGTATCTATAGGTGTTATCTCTTCTATTATCTCTCCCGCAGGGGCAACCTCGGCGGCCTCCGTGGCCTCGCGTTCCTTAAGCTCCTCCTCCTCTACGGCCTTACGCTGTTGCGCCTTATCTATAAAGTACGCGGCGGCGCCGGTCATTGCCGCGAAAGCGATAAAGGCGAAGTGCGGCAGTCCGGGTATCAGGCCAAAGAGAAAGAGGATGACCGCCGCCACAAAGAGCGGCTTGGGGCTCATGGAAAACTGCTGGGCTATCGTATTGCTCAGGTCTTTTTCGCTCGTTACGTTAGAGACCACAAGACCCGCCGCAGTTGAGATTATAAGGGCCGGTATCTGCGTGACAAGGCCGTCGCCAACGGTTAAAATAGTATA
>JAJRYL010000043.1 GCA_024275855.1 Deltaproteobacteria bacterium | reverse complement strand
AAGCAACCAGAAAATGAAAAAGGCCTGGGATTTTCTCTCTTCAATTACGCTTACCATAATCCTTGCCGCTATTATCTGCACTGTCGCGGCAATTGGGTCGCTGATTACGGTCGCCAACCAGCCCTTCTTCAAAGCGCTCGACTCTGCCGTGCTCTTTCCGCGCCTTCTCGAACTCGGCACCAAAGAGCTTCGCCTTACGCTCTGGGTATGGATATTAATCGCACTTACCGCCCTCTTCACGCTAAACACAATAGCCTGTACCGCCGACAAGGTAGTAGCCATACTTAAAAACAGAAGGCCGGTTCAGGCGCTCTTTCCGCATATAGTACACGTCGGTTTTCTTATAGCCGTGCTCGGCCACCTTACGGGAAGCGTATGGGGCTTTAAGGCGCCGGGTAATATCCTCTACATAGACAGGCCGGTTCCGGTGCCCAATACTCCGGGGCTTACCATGCGCCTCGACAAGTTCGAGGTACACCAGTCCGGCAACAACCCTCCCGACATGCTGCGCTCTACGGTAACGCTGCTTAAAGAAGGCAAAGAGGTTAAGTCAGCCGACATAGAGATAAACTATCCGCTGATATACAACGGCGTAGCCTTCTACCATATAAACCAGGGCTCTACTCCCACGGGTCTCGTATTAGAGTCCGGCGGAGAGTTTAAAGAGGTTGAGTTCGACTCAGCCTTCAGCCTCAAAGGCGTAGCCGGTTACGCGCTTGGAACCATCTACCCGGACTTCGCCCTGCTGCCCGACGGCAGCCCTACAAGCAGGTCGGCGGAGTTCAACAATCCGTACGTAACGGTTCTCTCGCCGGGCGGTACAGCCGCTTACCTCTCGGTCGGTTACCCCGGAACAAGGGTAGAGCTGAATGATAAAGAGGGCAACCCGCTTCTGATCCGTCTTGTAGATTATTCCATGAGTCAATACGTTGTGCTCAACATAAACAGAGACCCCGGAATATACCTTATAATAACCGGCTCCGCGGTGCTCGTTGTCGGCATGTTGTTGCTGCTGTTCTTCAGAGGCCAACGGAGCGAGATAGTACGAAAGAGCGGGTATGCTTGAGGCAGTATCGGCTCCGGCCTTATTACAGCCCTGTAATTTACCCATAAAAAACCCCTTGAGGCGTTAACGCCTCAAGGGGTTTTTTCTACTTATTCAGAACTTTTTATAACAGGCCGTGGTCAGCGTGTAATCTCTTCGAGACTGCGGGCAATTTCGTTGGCGGTAGCGGACTGCTCTTCGGACGCGGTAGCTATTTGGGTTATCAGAACCTTTACGGCGTCAATATCGTTTACTATCTTTTCAAGCGCGTCGTGCGCCTTGCCTGATAGCTCTTCACCCGAGGCCGCCTCCTCTTTCCCCTGCTCCATTATGGCCACGGAGTTCTCGCTAAGCGCCACTATCTCTTCAAGTATATCGCTTATCTTTTTCGTGGACTGCGTTGTAGATTCGGCAAGCTTCTTCACCTCGGAGGCTACTACCGAGAAACCCCGTCCCTCGTCTCCGGCCCTTGCCGCCTCGATAGCGGCGTTTAAAGCGAGCAGATGGGTCTGCCCGGCTATGCTTTCGATGATGGTTATAATCTCCTTAACCTCGTCTGATTTTTCGCCAAGCTCCCCTATCGTATTCGAAGACTCGCGAACCACGTTGGCGACCTTGCGCATACCCTCGACCGCCTCGGCAACAACCATCTGCCCGCTTATAGCGTTCTCCGAGACCTCGACCGCGGACAAAGAGGCGTCGTTCGAGTTTGCGGCCACCTCTGAAACGCTCGCGCTCATCTCTTCCATAGCGGTCGCTATCTGCTGTACCCGCTCTTCAAGCCGCCGCTTTTCGTCAACCTCTCTGTTTCTCTGCGACTCCACCTCTTTTTCAGCGGTTATATCGTCCCAGCAGGCCATATAACAGAGCAGCCTACCGCTTTCGGTATTGTCCCATATAGGATACGCCCTTGTAAGAAATGTTATGCCGCCAAGCGGAATCTCCGCCTCGTGAGGAAGGGAGGCCGGGTCTGCCAGAATTTTTCTTATCCTGTCAGGGTTTTTGTGAAACTGGTGTATGGAGTTGTTCATGGCGTTGGCAACGTCGGCCTTTCCGCCAAGCCCTTCGTTCAACCGGTCGCGATACTTCATAATAGTCGAGCGCGCCGTTTCGTTCATATAAAAAATACTGTTTTCATGAGTAGTGTCGCACAGCATGACTATAGAAGGCAGGCAATCTATCATCTGTGTAAGCTTGTTTATCTCTTTACTCTT
>JAJRYL010000379.1 GCA_024275855.1 Deltaproteobacteria bacterium | reverse complement strand
TGCGATTGCGACCGATACCTCGAAATATGGAACCTTGTTTTCATGCAGTACAACAGGGACGAAAACGGCACGCTGACCCCGCTTCCGCATCCGTGCATAGACACGGGTATGGGGCTCGAACGCCTTTCGGCGGTTATGCAGGGCAAGTTGAATAACTACGACACCGATCTTTTCACCCCGATAATCCAAAGAATCGAAGAGGTCTCCGGCGTAAAGTACGGCGCAAACCCTGAGACCGATTTCTCAATAAGAGCTATAGCCGACCACGCCCGCGCAATCTCATTTATGATTACCGACGGAATTCTACCCGGCAACGTGGACAGAGGTTACGTGCTGAGAAGAATCATTCGCAGGGCGGCGCGTCATGGCCGTCTGCTCGGAATTGAAGAACCTTTTCTTTACAGGGTAACCGCCGCCGTTACCGAACGCATGGGCGGAGTCTACACGGAACTTACCGGGGCGAACGACTTTGTAATACGCGCCACTAAAAATGAGGAAACACGTTTTTTAGAGACACTCGGACGCGGACTTACGCTCTTGGAGACCGAGGTAGCCGGACTTAAGAAGGCGAACAAAAAAGTGCTCTCCGGCAAAACCGCCTTCCGCCTGTACGACACATTCGGTTTTCCGGTTGACCTTACAGCCGATATAATCGAGCGCGACGGCCTAAGCGTTGACGAAGAGGCTTTTAACGCTGAAATGGAAGTACAGCGCGCAAGCGCGCGCAAAGCGAGAGACAAGGCAATGGCAGAGCTTGGTTCGGCCACCGGCGAGAACGAGCTTTACAACGCTATGGCTGAAAACGGTTTGGAATCGGCCTTTGTCGGTTATCACATGGAGGCGGTCGCGGCTACAGTAATCAGCATTATAGCGGACGGTAAAGAAGTGGACTCTGCCTCTTTAAACGGCTCTGAAAATACAGTACGGATAATTACCGACCAGACCCCTTTTTACGGCGAATCCGGAGGACAGGCCGGTGACACTGGAAGCATAATCGGCAACAACCTCTCTATAGACGTAATAGAGACCAAACGGCCCGTACCGTCAATAACGGTTCACTACTGCAAGATAAAAGAGGGCAGTATAAAGGCCGGAGATACTGTCGAACTTGTGCCTGACATGGAGCGCAGGCACGCCATAATGCGCAGCCATACCGCAACGCATATACTCCAGTCCGCTCTAAGAGATACCCTTGGCGGGCACGTTAAACAGGCAGGCTCGCTCGTAACTCCGGGGCATCTGCGTTTCGACTTCAACCACATAGAAGCGACCGCCCCCGCACTTCTTAAAAAGATAGAAGAGTTCACCAACAGAGCGGTAATTGAGAACAGAGAGGTAACAACAGACGTACTATCATACGACGAAGCCATTAAACGCGGCGCGCTCGCTTTTTTCGGCGAGAAGTACGGCTCAGAGGTTCGCATGGTTCAGGTGGCCGGAATAAGTACCGAGCTTTGCGGCGGAACACATGTTAACAGAACCGGCGATATCGGCCTCATTAAGATAGTAGGCGAAAGTTCGATAGCCGCGGGTATAAGAAGAATAGAGGCCCTGACTGGCTTCAGCGCGCTTGAAGCTGTTGAAGAGGCAGGTGCAAAACTCAAAGAGAGCGCTCGCCTGCTGCGCGTACCAACTGCCGATGTTCCCGATAAAGTAGCCCGGCTGATGGAGAGGCAAAAGGAGATAGAGCGCGAGCTTGCTGAACTAAAAGGTAAATCGAAGGCTACGGAGGCCGGCTCTCTTGTTAACGAGGCAAAAGAGGTAAACGGCATAAAAGTCATAACAAAGGTAATAGAGGCCGACGACCCGAAAGAGCTTCGCCTGGTCGCCGATACTCTCAGAGCAAAACTCGGCTCCGGGGTAATCATGCTCGGCAACAGTAAAGACGGCAAGGCCTTTTTACTCGCTGCCGTAACCAAAGACCTTACAGGCAGGCTACGTGCCGGAGATATAATAAAACGGGTAGCGCCATTGGTAGGAGGACGTGGCGGCGGTAAACCCGAACTGGCGCAGGCCGGAGGAACGAAACCTGAGAACCTCGACAAAGCGATGGCGGAGACAATAAAGTTAGTCGAAGAGCTTGGGTAGGCACGACTATGCCGTGCCGTTAACCGCCCTCCCCCACACCCTAAACACGCACTCTAAACACGCACCCGCTCTTGTCACCTCCCCGCACTTTTCCAGACCCTTAAGCTTTCTATTCCGCTAACTCTTTACTCCAATAACAAACCCGCAATACTAAACGCAAAAGAGCACCACAGAGTCGCTTATAAAGTCGGCCTTCGCGCCGTACTTCTCTCCTATCCACAAAAATGTTTTTTTAGAATAGAAGGCCACATGCGTCGGGTCGTCCTTGTACCTCCACAGGGCAAAACCGGACGGGACAGCAGGCAGGAAATAGGTCATAACACCTATCAGTCCGCTATTACCGACAAGAGAGAAGAGCGTGCCCCAGTTCTTGGACGGGTCGCAGAAATGCTCTACCGTTTCGGTAGTTGCGGCAAAGTTATACGTAGATTTTAATAGAGTTGCGTCAGGGGCGTAAAACGGGTCGTAATTTACTACCTTAAAACCTCGTTCATGAAAAAGAGCGTGCAGGGTCGGGCCGGGGCCGGAGCCGAAATCTATTCCTACAGCTCCGGGAGAAAGAGCCTTAGAGAGCGGGGCTACCAGTTTTGCAAGAAAATTCCTATATCCCTGATCTTCAGGATTATTCCTGTGAAGATCGTACCGGCTCTTCTGCTCT
>JAJRYL010000378.1 GCA_024275855.1 Deltaproteobacteria bacterium | reverse complement strand
GGGTATGAAACGGCTCGGAATAGAAAAGAGAATTTCGAGTATTCCGGACAGGCAGGCGGTGGCCGCGCTCGGTCAGGTCGGTCTTATGGCCTATTATGCGGACGCCTTTTCCGTTTACGATGAAACAGTGGCGCAGGTGCTTCTGACTCACGACGATTTCGCAGACAGAAAACGCTTTTTAAATGCCAGAAACACTATAGAGTCGCTTTTAAAACTCGGGCTTGTGCCTGTTATAAACGAGAACGATACCGTAGCCGTCGAAGAGATGAAGCTTGGGGATAATGACGAGCTTTCGGCCCTTGTCACCAGCCTTGTAGAGTCCGACCTGCTTATTATACTTACCGATACAGATGGTCTTTACGATGCGGACCCGTCTAAGAACAGACAGGCGTTAAAGATAGATACGGTTGAAAATGTAGACAAGTTGAAGCTCGACTGGCTTGGCGGCACGTCTTCAAAGTTCGGTACCGGGGGTATGAGAACCAAGACAGAGGCCGCGCGCAAAGCGGCCCATTACGGGGTAGCCACGGTTGTCGCAAACGGTTTCGATTCAACCGTAGTGGACAAAATACTCTCCGGTCTTGTCATCGGCACGCTCTTTCTTCCCAAAACAGATACTTTAACAAGCCGCAAGCACTGGATAGCCTTTTCCGCCCGCCCGACAGGCAGGCTTTTTCTTGACGACGGGGCAAAACATGCGCTTTTAGCGGGTAAAAAGAGCCTGTTGCCGACAGGAATAAAAGACCTTGACGGTACTTTCGATTCCGGCGAGGTAGTGCACTGTATAGATGGTGAAGGTAAAGAGATAGCGCGCGGGGTTACAAACTACTCTTCTGTCGAGCTTAAGGAGATAAAGGGCGTTAACAGCGCGGCTATAGAGTCCGTGCTCGGCTACAAGGTTTACGACGAAGTTATCCATAGAGATAATCTTGTCGTCTTATAATCGGTCTGTTCCCGAACCTGCTGTTCATTTTTTGAAAGGAGTTTTCAAATGGCTCTTAGCGATGAAATTTTTTTGATAGCAAAAAAGGCCCGCGCCGCTTCGTTTGAGGTTGCTAATTTATCGAGTACGATTAAGAACGGAGCGCTCGAAGAGATGGCAAAAGGGCTTGAAGAGAACGCGGAGCTTTTAAAGACCGAGAACGCTAAAGACCTCGCGCGCGCCAAAGAGAAGGGGCTTACGGAGGCGATGATAAACAGGCTGACCCTTTCTCAAAAAGTGATAGCCTCAATGGCGGCGGGGCTTCGCGAAGTCGCGGCCCTTGAGGACCCTGTAGGTATTGTAACCGACGTTAAGGTGCGCCCGAACGGGCTTAGAATCGGGCGTATGAGCATACCGCTTGGAGTGATCGGTATTATCTACGAGTCGCGTCCCAATGTAACGGCGGACGCTGCCGGGCTTTGCCTTAAGTCCGGCAATGCAGTGGTGCTTCGAGGCGGCAGCGAGTCGATAGATTCCAACAGGGCCATAGCAAAGGTGCTGGCAGAGGCGTGCCAAAAGTGCGGTGTGCCCGAAGCCGCTATTCAGGTTATTACCACAACGGATCGCGGAGCTGTTTTGGAGATGTTGAAACTTGAGGAGCAGATAGATATTATCATTCCGCGCGGAGGAGAGGGGCTTATCCGTTTTGTCGTTGAGAATTCGAAGATCCCGGTCATTAAGCATTACAAAGGCGTCTGCCATGTTTATGTCGATGTAGACGCCGATATGGAGAACGCGGTTAACATTGCCTTTAACGCCAAGGTGCAGCGTCCCGGTGTCTGCAACTCTATGGAGACGCTGCTGGTGCATAACGACATTGCCGCGAGTTTTCTGCCCCTTATCGCAGGAGTCTATAAAGAGGCAGGGGTGGAGATAAGGGGTTGCGCTCAAACTTGCGCTATACTGCCGGAGGCGAAACAGGCGACTGACGCCGATTACGCAAAGGAGTTTCTCGACCTGATTATAGCCATAAAGGTTGTAGAAGATTTAGACGGAGCAAAGGCGCATATAGAACGTTTCGGCTCGTTGCATACCGAGTCCATTGTTACCGAGAACTATACAAACGCCGAGCGTTTCATACGCGAGATAAACTCTTCTTCCGTAATGGTAAACGCCTCAACGCGCTTTGCAGACGGTTTCGAGTACGGACTCGGCGCCGAGATAGGTATATCTACCACCAAGCTTCACGCTTTCGGCCCAATGGGGCTCGGCGAACTGACCACGAAGAAGTTTATAGTATACGGTGACGGGCAGATAAGGGAGTAGGCGCCTTACTGTCTGTTACTTATTGGTTTTTTCCCGTCCTATATCGTGCGAGGCTCTTTTATGAATAAGTCCGGTATTTCCAAAGATAAAAGCGCGGCGCTTAAAGACCTTAGAAGGATTCCGGGGGTTGGCGCCGCGCTGGCCGAGGCGCTCTACTCAATAGGTATTCACTCTGTAGCGGAGCTGAAATCGAAAGAGCCGGAAAGACTCTACATGGAGTATTGCCGGAAAAGGGTAAGACCGTGGACAGGTGCGTACTCTATGTTTTTCGTCTTGCCGTCTACTTTGCCACTGAAAAAGTGCATGACAAAAGGCTGCTCAAGTGGTGGGTCTGGAAAGTACCGCCGCGTAGATGTTGAGTTTCTATCTGGTAAGTACCGAAAAACCTTCCTCTATCAGCATAAAAAATCTCTTTTTCGCCAATAAAAGTAAGCCTGATTCTCTTCCGTTCTCTTAAGAGGTTTGCGGTTGATAAGTAGCCTCGCTCGTTGGTCTTCCCCTTTTTGGTTCGATTAAAACGGCGGTCATACTCTGTTCTATTCCCTTTTCTTCCCTGTAAAACTCCCGCAACAACGTAAATACTCTAAAAAAACACTTAAGTTAAGCTATTATTGGGTCGTTATAGTGAGTAGGCACGGATGGACTGCGTGTTTATCTTATATATATTTTTCTCAAAGTACTCGTGGAAAAATCTTCTCGATTTTAGTAAAATAGTATACGGCATATTTTGGTTTCGTACTTTTCCAAATTCGGAGGCAGAGAGTGGGTGTAAAAGGCAGACTAAAGGATATGAGCCTCGTAGATGTGGTTCAGATATTCAATGCCGAGAATAAGACCGCCGCGATTCATCTCGGTTCTGAGATGGGTTACGCCCGTGTCTATATCTGCGAAGGCAGAATAGTTCACGCGGTCTATCGTGAGTTTACCGGCACAGACGCTCTTTTTCAGCTTCTTGGCTGGAAAGACGGCGAGTTTGAGGTCGAGCCGGGCGCGTTGGCGCCTGAAAAAACAATAGACGCGCCGACCGAGGCGTTGCTGCTCGAAGGCATGCGCAGGCTCGACGAGGCGAACGTAAAAGGAGAGAGTTCAGACTCTTATGTCGGAGATCTGGAGTCTATAAGGTTGATAAACAGCCTGCTTGAGCAGGGTATTTTAGAGAAGGCCGAGTAACGGAGAGTTTCTGATTATGGCGTTACAGACTAAAAAGATAGCGATAATAGGTGCCAATAAAGAGGGGCTTAAACTCTTGCCCACCCTTGTAGCCGACCCGGGATCGTCTGTCTGTGTTATAGCGGATACCAATAGCGACGCTATGCTCTTTAAGCTGTCTGAACTCGGTTACAGGCTTTCGGAGAGGCTTGGAATAAAGGTAGAAGACAGGTTGGATTCCCTTAAGCGGATCGAAGGGCTCGATATAATAATAAACGCCACGGTAGACCCCGAGGTAGAGAAGTTTCTCGAAGATCCGTTTTTTAACGACGTCGAAAAGCTCGGCCCGCTCAGCACACGCCTCTTATGGGGTGTAAGGGCAACCACCTCCGTAGGTACGGACGGGGTTATCGCCGCCGGGAATCAGAGCGCTCTGCTTGGTGCGTTTCGTGAGATTGTAGACGCAGTTCGCCTCAGTATAGACCGCAAGGAACTGCTCTCTGTAATACTCAAACTCGCCACGGAGTCTACAAGCGCTGAGCGCGGCTCTATAATGCTTACGCATAATGAAGACTCAACGCTAAGGGTGGAAATAGCCAAGG
>JAJRYL010000377.1 GCA_024275855.1 Deltaproteobacteria bacterium | reverse complement strand
CTCGCAACGGATAACCCCATTACGGAACCGCCAAGAAATGCGATAGAAAGGGCCTTGCCCGCATTTGGCTTATAACGTCTTGCGGCCTCTGTTGTTCTAACGTTGGTCTTGGTAGCGGCCTTCATGCCGAAGAGCCCGGCCAACATCGAGCAGACCGCTCCGCCTACATAGGCGTAGGCTGTATTAACGCCTATAAAGAGACCGAGCGCTATTGCCACCACGACAATGAAAATTACCAGTATTGTGTTCTGCCTCTTCAGATAGACCATTGCTCCGTTCTGAATAAGCCCCGCAATCTCTCTCATTCTATCGTTACCGTCGGGCTGTTTGCCGACATAAAGATAGATTAAAAAAGCAATGATCAAGCCCCCTATAGACAGAATTGGCGCAAAATTTGTAAGTGCTTCCATAATGGTTCCTATAGCTCCTTTAAAAAATTATAGAACTTATTATCTACACAAAAAAATTATGAAACGGAATTGAAGCTGTTCATCGCAGGCCCGATTCCTTCTTTAATAAATAACTCTATAGAATCAGCCGCCCTTGCAAGCAGGTCGTCAACAACCTTACACTCGTCCTGCGTAAAGGGTTCGAGCACATATCCGCTAAGCCCCTCTGCGCTGCTATCGGGACGGCCTATACCTAACCTTACGCGTACAAAGTCGCCGCTACCGAGACAACTTATTATCGACTCTACACCCTTATGTCCACCGGAGCCTCCACCCTTTTTAAGCTTCAACCTTCCGGGTGGCAGGTCAGAGTCGTCGTAAGCGACTATAATAGACGCCGCCTCTATTGACAATTCACCAGCCGCTGAGCAGACCGCTACTCCGCTTCCGTTCATATAGGTCTGAGGTTTCAACAGCAGAACCTCAGACCCCGCTATACGACCGGAGCCCCATAACGAACCGCCCCCCTCGCTTGCGCACTCTATGCCGTATCTCTCACCCAGCCTGTCTACAAGCATAAAACCTATATTGTGGCGGGTAACCTCGTACTCCGGCCCCGGGTTGCCGAGCCCCGCGATAAGCAGCAAATCCATTACCTACTATATAGATACTGTCGAGAGCAGGACTGAACTACTCTTTGGACTCTTCTTCACCCTTGGCTCCAGGCTCTTCCCCGAAGCTCTTGTTCAACTCTTCTTCCGCCTCTTCAGCAGATTTTTCATCGGACTCGGCCGCAGGAGCAACTACTGAAACGATTGTACCGGCAGGGTCGTCGTGCGCGCTTACGCCGCCGGGAAAGGTCAAATCTCCGATATGGAGGTTCTGCCCTATTCCAAGTTCCGTAATATCACAATCGATAGCGTCGGGAATGTTGTTCGGCAGGCACTCTACCTTAACCTGTCTCAGTTCCTGCTGAAGGAGCCCGCCAAGCGTAACGCCTTCGGATTTACCTACCAGGTGTATCGGTACCTCGACGACAATACTGTTTTCCATGGAGACCACAAACAGGTCAACGTGCTGTATCGTTTCCTTAAGCGGGTGGCGAACTACCTCTTTAAACATAACAAGGCGCGGTTTACCTACCCCGTCAAGGTTGAGGTTGACTAAAACGTTCTTACCAGCCTCTGTGTGAAGCACCTTGCTGAGCTCTTTGTTGTCCAGAGACAACTTCTCGGAACCCTCTATGCCCGCTCCGTACAAAACCGCAGGAACCCGTCCAGTGATGCGAAGCCTTCTTGCCGGCCCTTTTCCTTGCTCTGCTCTCGACTGCGCCGAAAGTTCAATCTGTTCCATTATACTGCCTCCGATTCCACTTCTTTTTTATCTTTAAAAGCGTGAAACGGCCCAATAGCCATTTCAACCGCCCCCTATAGTGCGGGTTCCTTATACAAAAAGAGAGCTTACGCTCTCACCGAAATGTATTCTTCTGATAGCTTCGCTCAAAAGCGGCGCTATCGAAAGAACCTTAATTTTGTCTGTTAAGCCCGGCGCAATCTCCGGAATAGTGTTTGTTACAACGAGTTCATCTATTGGAGAGGCGTTTAGGCGCTCTATCGCGGGGCCGGAAAGAACCGCGTGAGTACAGCAAGCGTACACGGCTTTAGCGCCTCTTTCCTTAAGCGCAATCGCGGCATGGCTAAGCGTACCTGCGGTATCTACAATGTCGTCAAGAAGGATAGCGGTCTTGCCCTCTACCTCTCCTATAATATTCATAACCTCCGAGACATTTGCTGCCTCGCGCCTCTTATCTATGATAGCAAGGCTCGCTCCAAGCCTTCTGGCAAAGGCCCGCGCACGCTCAACTCCTCCGGCGTCAGGAGAAACAACAACAGAGTCTACCGTATGTATCTTTTTAATATACTCAATAAGTACAGGAGTGGCATACAGGTTATCGACCGGAATATCAAAAAACCCCTGTATCTGTCCGGCGTGCAGGTCAACGCACACAAGCCTTGTAGCACCGCCAACCTCGATTAAATCGGCTACAAGTTTGGCTGTAATCGGCGTTCTCGGCGCGACTTTCCGGTCTTGCCTTGCGTAACCGTAGTACGGAATTACCGCTGTTATAGACGCTGCCGAAGCCCTCTTAAACGCGTCGAGCATTACGAGAAGCTCCATCAGGTTATCGTTCGTAGGAGTGCAGGTAGGTTGAATCACATATACCTCAACCCCTCTTACGCTCTCCTCAATATCTACATAGACCTCTCCGTCGCTAAACTTCTTCACTACGGATCTGCCGAGGTCGAGGCCGAGTTGGTCAGCTATTTCCTGAGATAATTTTTTATTCGCATTACCGGAGAAAACTTTCAGATTGTTCATTTCAGCTTTGAGGCCCCTTTGATAACCAAACCGTTCGGACTAAAAGAGTATAAGAGCAAGTCGATATATAAAAACAGTATCGGTACGAAGCAACTTAAGTCGCCCGACCGACGTTACTTAATGGACTAATATGGCTGGGGCGGGAGGGTTCGAACCTCCGAATGCAGGGATCAAAACCCTGTGCCTTGCCGCTTGGCGACGCCCCAAAAGATTGAGACATCTAAAATCCGTTTAACGCTGCCGCTCGTTTTACGCGCCTGCTGTATTGCAAGTTAGCTCTTTATCAGAGCCCGCTTACCTGAAAGATGGTGTAACCGCCACTCAAACCGCTCTTTAACGATACAGCCGCTTTTTTGGCGGCTCCAACGCCAGAAAAGAGACCGAAGACCGTTGAACCGCTTCCCGACATTAACGCACCTTCGGCGCCTGCCCCTACTAAAGCCTCTTTAATTTCAAGTATCTGCGGGTATCTGGATGCCGTGACAGGCTCAAGGTCGTTAATCATGCGACACGACAACAAGCGCACATCGTTTAGCATAGCATTAGAATATGGTACAATATTATCTTCAACCCTATTTGTCAAGCTAAAATTGGAATAAGCCCATTCGGTTGAAATATTGAAGTCCGGTTTTATTAAAACATATTGGTAGCTTGGAAGTTTAACGGCTTTAAGCTCCGTACCTGTGCCGGTAGCGATAGCAGAGGATTTAAGTATAAAAAAAGGAACATCGGAACCGAGAGCGGCGCCAAGGGAAATAAGTTTTTGAGCCTCAAGGCCGACGCCTGTCAGGGCATTAAGGCCCATAAGCACCGTTGCGGCGTTAGAGCTTCCGCCGCCGAGTCCGGCTCCGTGCGGAACTCTTTTTTTTATCGATATATCAACCCCGCTTTTGTACCTCGTCTCTTTAAAAAATAGTTCCGCAGCGCGGTACGCGATGTTCTCCTTGCCATTTGGCACTCCGACCACGTCGGCACACACCTCTACACCGCGCCCTTGGGTTAACTTCAACTCAACTTCGTCGTAAAGCGAGACCGGCTGCATTAAAGAATGTATGTCGTGGTATCCATCCGGACGTTTTGCGGTGATTTGTAAAGACAGATTGATCTTTGCCGGGGAGAGAAAGACGGAGCTATCGGCCTTAGAGACCTTATTTTTGCCCGCTACAGTCATAACTATAAGGTCTTAGTTAGAAGAGTTACGAATAAAGTGTTTCGAAATTGAAAAATATCAGCTGAATTGAAAATATGGCAGGACAGACCAAAGACGACTCAACCTTGAAAGTGACCAACCTTAGCAGGTGCGACAAGACAGATTTCGTTCAATTCATCAAGAATCAAGTTGACATGATAATCGTTCATAGCCGCAAGAAACTCAAGACTCTCGCACTTTGAACCCGGCATAAAAAGCGCGGCGCGCCCAAGGTGCTTGGTTATAATAACCTCAGCCTGCGGACAGGTATGAATTATATCACTGACTATCATCTTTTCGGTTATAGGTCCCGTAGGGCCATGATGAGCTGCCATCTTTTTCCTTCCTGAATCTTTTGTCTTTCCCTGTTGCAACTGTATAATTTACACTTTTTAGAAGAGCGTACCGGCTATCTGCATTACCCAGTCGGTAAGCGGCCCCGGATAGATACCGAGTATTACCGTAACCGCATTAATACCATAGAGCAGCACACGGGTAAAATTATCAACCTTAATCTTATCGGTTTTTACCGGAGGGCGCAGATAAACACTGCGTATTACTATAAGGAAGTAATACATAGCTACTACCGCCATCAAAACGCCGATTACGGCAAGCGCCCAAAGCCCCTGCTGAACCGCGGCAGCGATAATATAGAACTTTGCTATAAAACCACCAAGCGGCGGAACACCCGCGAGCGAGAGAAAACCGATGAAGATAGTAATAGCCAACAGAGGCGAACGCCTTGAAAGCCCGGCCAACGACTCTATGGTATAACTTCCGTCTGAATTGAAAAAGTAGACCAACGCTATAAAAGAGCCGGTTATGGCAAAAGCGTATGTGGCGAGATAGTACATTATAGCACCCGCACCAAGCGTGCTTGCCGCAGCGACCGCCATAAAGAGATAGCCGGCGGAGCCGATTCCTGCGTACGCTATCATCCTCTTGGTATCTTTTTGCGGCATAGCGCCAAGGTTTCCAAAGAGCATGCTCGCCCCCGATATTACAGAGACGACAACAAGCCACTCCGAGCGTACGGAACCGAGCGCCGTAAGTAGAATTCTAATAATTACGATAAAACCCGCCGCCTTGGAACCAGCCGCTAAAAGCGCGGTAACTGGCGTTGGAGCACCCTCGTAAACATCAGGCGCCCATATATGAAAAGGCAGAGCCGAGACCTTAAAGGTAAGACCGATTACCGTAAAGATAAGCCCGATTGCAAGATAGCCGTTTCCGCCGTTGCTCGCTACCTGAGCCGCTACTTCACTAAAGGCGGTAGAGCCTGTTGTACCGTATATAAAACTTATGCCGTAGAGCAGAAAACCGGAAGCGAGAGCGCCCATTACCAGGTACTTAATACCGGCCTCAACCGTCTTGCTCTTCTCGCGGGTAAAGGCGGCGAGAATGTATAAAGTAATAGCGACAAGTTCAAGCGATACATAGAAGCCGATGAAGTCCGTTGACGACGCGAGAAACATAAAACCGACCGCGCAAAACAGTATCAGGCTGTAAAACTCACCGCGCCAGTTTTCAATATGCCGCTCATACAGTATCGTCAGATAGAAGACCAGCGCTATTACAATCAAAAAGAGGAGCTTAAAGTAGACAGAGACCGCGTCTTGCACAAAAAGTCCGAACAGCGCGGTACCGTACCCCTGTGTTAGCAGCACAACCGCAGTAACGACCGAGAGGCAGATACCGAAGACACCGGCCCACTTTCTCGACCCCTTTGGAACAAATAACTCCAGAATCAGCAGCGCAAACGCGCCGCCAAGCATAATAAATTCCGGAATTAATCTGCCTACATTCATTTCCATCAATAAAGCCCCTTAAAAAACCGTGTTAAAAAAGATTCTTAAAAACTTAACCGAGCGGTACGCCGTTTATCTTCTCGATAAGCGGAACAACACCGGAGTTTATCAGGTCGAGAACAATGCTCGGATAAAAACCGACAAGGAGAAGCACACCGATAAGCACCACGTACGGCATACGCTCTATAAATGTAGTAGCGTCTTTCAGGTTATCCCACCTGTCGAGCGGCGCGCAGAAAAAGACGGTGCGGACAGCGCGCAGCATATAAGTAGCGGTGACTATTATACCGAAAACCGCGACAATAGTATGGAGCGGGTAGACCTTAAACGCCCCGATAAAGACCATCAACTCCGCAACGAAGTTGGCAAGCCCCGGAAGCCCGCTCGATGCAAAGGCCATTATCGCAAAGGAGACCGCTAAGAACGGTACCTTTTTGGCGAGCCCCGACAAGTCGTACGTCATACGGGTATGGGTCTGGTCGTATATGAACCCGATAAGCGAGAAAGCGAGAGCCGTCATAATACCGTGCGCGAACATAAGGAGTACGGCGCCGTTTACCCCGACGGTACCGAGCGTGGCAAGGCCGAGCAAAACGTAACCCATGTGGCTCGAAGAGGAGTACCCGACCATAAACTTCATATCTTTCCTGCTAAGCGCAACCATACCGCCATAGAAGATATTTATAAGGCAGAGTCCGGCCACGTACGGCATCCAGTAGACGGCACCCTCGGGAAGCAGCCCCATCGCAAGCCTGATAATACCGTAAGCGCCAAGCTTCATAAGAACACCGGCATGAAGCATACTGACGGCGGAAGGCGCGGCGGCGTGTCCTATAGGCGACCATGAATGGAACGGAGCGAGCGGCACAAGTACGCCAAAACCGAATATCAGCGGTATAAACGCCTT
>JAJRYL010000376.1 GCA_024275855.1 Deltaproteobacteria bacterium | reverse complement strand
AGCACCTGCGCCACTGTTTCATCGTAAACGGAAAAGGCGTCCGCATAATAGGCCATAAGACCGACCTGACCGAGCGCGGCCACCGCCTGCCTGTCCGGAATACTCGAAATTCTCTTTTCTATTCCGAGCCGTTTCATACCCGTTGCGACAGAGCCGGAGCTTACTATTACAACCTCAACCCCGATCTTGCGCAGCCGTGAAACCTCGGAGGCTAAAGAGGCGAAGATGTTTGGGCCGCCCTTTTCAGCGGACGTAACAACGGTACTGCCAACCTTTATCACAAGGCGCTTTACGTTACTTATTATCGTTTTTCTGCTCTGCTTCACGTTACTCTTTTCTAAACGGGTATGGGAAAAAACCGGCTACTCGGCCATATCCGGTTCAACCGGTTTTTTTATCGAATTGCCTAAAGTTGTACCGGCTTCCTTCTCCGCTAAAGCCACGGCTTCGGCCTCGGCAACAGAGGCCGCCTCCTCTTCTTCAATTGCGGTAACCACCATAGAACCGACATAATTGATAAGCTCTTTAAGTCCGGCGCCCGTAACGGCTGATATGGAGAATACCTTTATACCTGAGGGCTTTAAGAAGTTCAACAACTCCTCTTCACGCTCTTTGGCCTCGGTAATGTCGAGTTTATTGAGCGCTACGACCTGCGGCCTTGCGGCGAGGCCGGAATCGAACTTGTCAAGTTCGGAATTTATAGCCAAAAAATCTTCAGCAGGCTCTCTTCCCGAAAAGGGTGAGAGGTCGAGCACGTGGATAAGAACCCGTGTACGCTCGACATGTTTTAAAAAACGGATACCGAGCCCCTTGCCTTCATGCGCGCCCTCGATCAAACCAGGGATATCGGCAACGACCAACCCGCCGAAATCGCCGAACTCTACCACGCCGAGGTTGGGCACAAGCGTTGTAAAAGGATAGTCGGCTACCTTCGGTTTCGCCGCAGAGATACGGGAGATGAGCGTGGACTTGCCGACATTCGGAAATCCGATTATGCCCACATCGGCGAGAAGCTTAAGCTCAAGTTTTATCTCGCGCTCAACTCCCTCTTCGCCCGGCTGCGCGTAACGGGGTGTCTGGTTGGTCGAGGTCGCAAAATGCGCGTTGCCTTTGCCGCCTCGCCCGCCCTTGCAGCAAAGGTACTTTTGTCCGTTTTCTGTAAGGTCGGCCAACGGTTCCCCTGTCTCTAGGTCTTTAATAACCGTGCCGATAGGTACCTTAATTTTTAAATTCTTACCGTTCCTGCCGTGGCGCAGCGCACCCTCTCCGTGGCCGCCCTTTTGGGCGAGTATGCGGCGTTTGTACCTGAAGTCGAGCAGGCTCGTCATTCGCCTGTCCGCTATAAAGAGTATGTCCGCTCCCTTGCCGGCATCCCCTCCGTCGGGCCCGCCCTTTGGCACGAACTTCTCGCGTCTGAAACTTACAGCGCCCTGCCCGCCGTCTCCGGCCTTTACATATATCTTAGCTTCGTCTACAAACTTCATGCTTCACTCTTCGCTTTTACTTACAATCCACCCCGTCAAAACAGACCGGGCACAAAAAAGGCGCAACGGAAAAAAGTTCTCCACTGCGCCCTATCTCTACCTATAACCCTTTAACGGCGAGCCGCCTACGGGGCTTTTTCGGCTCTTACGCCTTTAGCAACAAAACCCATAAAGAGTTCGTACAGAAAAGCCGCCACCAGAAGAACCAGCCAGTCGGGTATCAGTTAGCCAGTATGTTGACAAACTTCTTCTTACCCTTATCTTCAAACTTGACAACACCGTTTACCTTGGCAAAAAGCGTATAATCTCTGCCCATGCCGACATTGGTTCCGGGATAGACTCTGGTACCGAGTTGACGCACGATTATAGAACCCGCCGGGATGTTCTCACCGGAGTAGCACTTTACGCCTCTTCTCTGCCCGTTACTGTCTCTGCCGTTTCTTGAGCTTCCGCCCGCTTTTTTATGTGCCATCTTAAAACCTCCGTATCAGAATCCTATCTTTCAGCCGGACAGAAAATATCCGGATAGATAACTTAATATTTTGCCCCTGAGGATGGGCAACCGAAACTAAAAAAACGCACGTTCCTGAAAGACCGGCCGAATTGAGGAACTCAGCTGATTTCTAAAGAGACCGGACACGCCCGCAAAACCATTGACTTGTGACTTGAATAAAGAAGTCCGTTCCTGAAAAAACGCTCAATTAAAAAAGTAACCCGGCCTGAATACAGACCCGCCCAAAAAACCGGCGCGTCAACCTTTGATCGAGGAGATTTTTAAAGAGGTGTAGTCCTGACGATGCCCCTGTTTACGGGCATAACCTTTGCGCCGTTTCTTTTTAAAGACGATAACCTTTTTGCCGCGGTCGTGTTCAAGCACTTGTGCTGTTACGCTTGCGCCCTCTACTACCGGCGTGCCTACTTTTACCGAATCTCCGGCTCCGACAGCTAAAACCTCGCCAAGTTCAATCGTACTGCCGACTTCACCGGAGAGTTTTTCGACCTTGATAGTGTCGCCCTCGTTTACTACGTACTGCTTTCCGCCTGTCTTAATAACTGCATACATAATAGGTATTTCCTCCAAGTATTATTGAATTGTAGATTTTATTCTCTTTTGAAGGGTATGTCAAGGTATTTATTGAGTATTTACAGCGGAAAAGAGCTGAATTATGGCTCGTTTAGGCGTAAAGAGTTATTCTCTGTCTTTAGCTTCGCTATTTTTGGTCTCTGTTTCAGCCTTATGGGTCGGTTTTTCTTTAATCCGCCTCTTAACCTCTTTTAACCGTCCTTTTACGTCGCCGAAAATAGCGACATCTTTTGCTACCGCATAGAGCGGCACAAGCCCGTCAGAGAAGTATATCTCTATCTCTCCGTTGCCGGAACCGAAAAAATCCTTGCCGATAGTAGCGTCCGCGAGGAACTTAGCAGGGGCTTTTTTGCCTCTTAAGCGTCTTTTCATCTCTTTTTCGGTAGCAATACTAAGAATTATCTCCGGTATCTTCTCATGTTTAGGAAATGTCGTTATCTTGTACTCTCCACCAAGCTTCAACGGCCCGTATGCTCCGGCCCTGAAGTTGTAGAAGGCCCCGAGCGGGTCGTCTATATACACCCCTTCGGGATACCCCACGGCGTCGCTCTTCTCCTCCCGGCCATCCCCCCAGTTTATCCAGCTGACTATGCGGTTTTCATGATCGACATAAGTACGGCTCTCTCTAACCCGGCCATTTTTTGTAACGGTCTTGAAGAGCGACCTGGTAATAAAACGGGTACCGTCTTTGGAAAGGGCGAGACGGGCGACATAATGGTCGTGGCGGCGCATTACAATCTTGTCTACCGCGCCCGTTGTTCGGGCATCCATAATAGCAAGGTAACCGCCCTTGCCGTCCTCTTTAAAAGTTACTTTGCCTTCAGCTACATTGCGAAAGAACCAGAAACTTATCTTATAAACGAGCTGCTCGCCAATAAACCGGTCCGCAATTGTCGCTGGTTTTTGGTTCTGCTTGACAACCGGCTCTGAAGCAGCGCCGGTTGGCGCTCGATTTCCGGCAGCGGAGGCTAAACCTGTAATAGAACAGAGAGCAAAAAGTAGAGCAAACAGAGCAGGTGTGAAATAAATTTTCACTCTACCCGGGTTACCCCGCTTAATTTTCCTGTTACATTGAAACATAGTGCTCCTGTCCGTAAAACAAAACGACTTAATAAAAGTATGCCGAAGCGGCTCTT
>JAJRYL010000042.1 GCA_024275855.1 Deltaproteobacteria bacterium | reverse complement strand
TTTTATGTCGACAAAGCTCAAACGCCTTTATCTTTTCACCGCCCTTTGCGGCCCGGCTAAAGATAAAAAAAACATATACAACACAAAAAATAAGCCGCGAAAGGCGGCTTTTCTCTCTTTAACAGTATACCTTCAAACAGGCAGAGCCGCCAATATATATTATAATCTATTATTTCAGAAAGAAGAAAGAATCGGAGATAAAGGAGAACCTACAAGCTGCAAAAAAAAAGCCAGCTCCTTAAAAAGGAAGCCGGCCTTAATCAAAACAACCCTACATACTATTCTCGGCCTTGCTCTTAAGGGTCGCGATAAGGTTATCGATAGGCTCTTTTTTCAACACCGTAGCGAACTGAGAGCGGTAGTTGCGCACAAGGCTGACCCCTTCTACAATCACGTCGTAAACCAGCCACTGCCCGCTCTTGTTGCTCAAACGGTAATTGATAGGAATCTTCGTGCCTGTCGAGGTGATTACCTTGGTTCTGACCTCTGCGCTTCTCTTTCTTACCGTCTCTTTCTCGTACAGAACACGCTCGTCCGTATACTTTTCAAGCTTGCCGATATAAGAGTTCTCTACCATTGCGCCAAAAACGGCAACAAACTCTGCGCGCTCGGAAGCGGTTAACTTTCTCCAGTGTTTACCGAGAGAACGTCTGCTCATATCCTCGAAACTGAAAATACTCTGTATACTTCTCCTTATCTTCTCTCTTCTTACCTTTGTATTGGCCTCGCCTTTAAAAGCCGGGTCTTTAAGCACCCTGATAACACCGTCTATCGCCGAGCGAATACCATCGGTAGGCTCGCCGGCCAGGGCGCGCTGCGGGTTTATAAACAGAGAGAGAAGAACAACCACAAATACCGCTTTAAGTATAACCGCTACATTCTTCATAACCAGTCAACTCCATAAAAAATTTTATTCCGCCGGGTTTAGCTACTCCGCTACCAGATGCTCTCTATGCTGATGATACGCGTCGCGTATAAAAGTATACGGGTCGAGCGCCTCTGCTTTTATGTCGTCGTAAAAATCGATATTCAAAGAGGTCGAGTTGACTCCCTTAAAAAAGTAGACACCCACCTTCTCTATAGTTTTGTCTGGTGGCAGATAGGTGCGCGGGTCGGCGTAAATATCCACTATAAGCCCTGTTCCGTCACGCAGGCTCGACGGGCCGAAAAAAGGCACGTTTACAAAAAACCCCGGCCCTGCGCCCCAGTACCCGAGGGTCTGCCCGAAGTCTTCATCGTAGACCGGCATCTTCCATGTAGCCGTTGCAACGTCTCTGAACCCGGCTAAGCCAAACGTTGTATTAACGGTAAAGCGGGCAACCTCAGAGACGCTTTCCTTGAACTTAAACTGAAGCGCCGTATTTATTATACGGATAGGCGCGGCAAGGTTATCGAAAAAATTCCTTACAGCCACCCTGCCTACCTCCGGCACTACGAAGGAATAACCTTTGGCGGCCGGTTTAAGCACCCAGAAGTAAAGCTTGTCGTTAAAAGTGAAGATAAGACGGTTTACGCTCTCGAAAGGGTCCGGCATAGGAGCAAGGTTCCCCTCGTCGCCGAACTCGTCTTCAAAATCATCTTCGTAATTATCGTCAACAAAACTCTTTGCGGCCGTTTGAGTACCTTTTTTAGCGGTTACTCCCGACCCGGTCGGCACGGCAAAAGCCTTAATACTTACAAAAAGAGAGAGTGTGAAAATGGTAATTATTATAATTTTTGTTTTCAATCCGCCACCTGTAATTTAAGTGTAAGGGAATAAAAAAGTGGAACCGCCGGATCAGCCGCCCGTAAGGTTATTAATCGCTGAAACCGAGTCCGGTGAAAATTCAAAGACGTTGTTGAGATTAGTCAGCTCGAATATGTCCATTACCGTTTCGGTCATACCCGCGAGCACAAATCTCCCCCCCCCGTTGGTAGACCACTGAAGCCCCTCTATCATCGTAGCTATACCAGAAGAGTCCATGTACTTAACCCCGGAAAGGTCTACGACTATACCGGCTATGCCCGGCTTAAAGAACGGCAGCAGCGCGTTTCTGACATCTGGCGAGGTATGCATATCGACCTCGCCCTCTATCCTGACAAGCACAAAACCGTTATCGTCTTTTTCAATCTCTATCTTCATTCTTTCTCGAATATATATTTGCTTATCAGCTCTTCAATACTTATTGAGCTTTCGGTATCCATTAACATCCCGCCGTCTTCGACATAATCTTCCGACCCGCCCGGGGTAATTTTAACATACTTCTCTCCGATCACGCCGTTCGTCCTGACAGAGGCTATAGAGTCGTCGGTTATAGGCACCCCTTTATCTATGCTCAGTTCCACGACCGCCATATCGTCTTCAAGCCCTATATTCGTAACCTTGCCGACCTGCACTCCGGCTATCTCTATAGTCGCCCCTTTTCTAAGCCCTGTAATAGAATCGAAAGCGGCGGTTACCTTTATATAACCGGAACCTCCAAGGTCTATCTTTCCTAAAGAGAAAGAGAGGTAGACCAGCGCGGTTATGCCTACGATCATAAAGACCCCGACTATCATTTCCGTCTTTTTCGAGAACATTTTAGCCTCCTGAACCCTTTTGCCTGAAGCAGTACCGCTAAAGCAATACTGACGTAATTACATAGTCGATAACAAGAATAGAGAGTGAGGTTATAACAACGGCGTTGGTTGTCGCGCTGCTGACCCCCTCTGTAGTCGCCTTTGCGTTATAACCGATAAAGCACGAGATCCACGCAATTAAAAAACCGAAAGCGAGAGACTTTATAATGCCGCCGTAAATATCGGAGAACTCGGTAGCCCTTATCATCTCTCCGAAGAAAGAGCCTTCGTTAACCCCTAACATCAAAACGCCTACGAGGTAACCGCCAACTATTCCGACAAGGTCGAAAAAAGCCGTAAGGAGCGGCAGCGAGATAAGGGCGGCCACAATCTTCGGGCTTACTATAAACTTAATGGGCTCTATGGCCATCATCTCAAGCGCCGGCACCTGATCCGTTATCTTCATTATACCGATTTCAGCGGTAATGGCCGACCCGGCCCTGCCGGTAACCATAAGGGCGCAGAGCACTGGGCCGAGCTCGCGTATTATCGAGAGCGCTACCGCCGAACCGAGCACACCCTGGGCCCCGAACTTGCTTAACGTATAATACCCCTGAAGCGCGAGCACCATGCCTGTAAAGAGCGAGGTGACTAAGATGATAAGAAAACTCTTGGCCCCGATAAACTCTATCTCCTTTAACACGCGCGAAAACCTGTATGGCGGTATTATGGCGGCGTAGAGGGCGTAGAGCATAAAGAGTGCGCTTCTGCCAAGCACCTGCACGGTATTGAGCGTGCCTCTTCCAAGTGTCGCTATTGCTTCCATATAAGAGTATTCCTGATAACCGGTTAAGTTGAAATATAATGCCGGTAGAAAAATCCCGCGTGCTTAACGCGCCCGCCTGCTTCTTCTCCGTCTATTTATAAAAAAAGAGAGACGGGCTATCTATCCTATAAGTATATCTTCTATAAAATCTTTGTCCGTCAGCGTAAAGGGAATAGGGCCGTCCGGAGAGCCCTCTACAAACTGGCGCACCTTGGGGTCTGCGCTGTTCTTAATCTCTTCGGGAGTACCCTCGGCTATCAAGTTGCCGTAAAAGAGTATTATTATCTTGTCGGCAATGCGAAACGCGCTTTCAATATCGTGCGATACCACAATAGAGGTAACGCCGAGCTTTTTGTTAAGGTCGAGAATAAGCTTGTCTATAACGCCGGACGCTATAGGGTCGAGGCCCGAAGTAGGCTCGTCGTAAAAGACCACCTTGGGGTCGAGAACGATAGCGCGGGCAAGGCCGACACGCTTGGTCATGCCGCCTGAAAGCTGAGAGGGCATCATATGCTCGACACCCCTTAACCCCACCATTTCAAGCTTTATTTTTATTATCGTCTTTATAACCGAGTCCGAAAGGTTTGTATGCTCTCTTAGCGGAAAGGCGATATTTTCGAAAATATTGAGCGAGTTGAAGAGGGCCGACCCCTGAAAGAGCATACCCATCTTCTTGCGCAGTTCGTACAGCTCTTTCCTATTGAGCCGGGTAATGTCTTTACCTTCGAACATTATAGAGCCGGAGTCCGGCCTTCCAAGCCCCACCATCTCCTTTAAGAGCGTGCTCTTGCCGGAGCCGGAACCGCCAAGAAGCACCGTAACCTTCTTCTCTTCAAAGTGGCACGAAACATTGTTGGCCGTAACAATATGGCCGAACCTGTTATTTAAATTCTCTACCCTGATCATATCGTCATATCGGTCGATACTTTAGTTAACCTTAGTAATTAATAGAACTTTTTTTGTACCCGGCAAGGGGTCCCTTTTACACCTTAAGTCAACCCTAAAAGCGAGAGCTTGTCAACTCGCGATTCAAAAATTTCAGTGAGATAACAGAGGCGAGCGCCACTAAAAACGACTAAGGGGAAATAACCTGAAACCGGTTGACTTATGCCGCTTATACCCATAAGATTTCAATAGACCTTTATACTTTACTGTTAAACATTTATGCCGATATAAATTAATAGTAACCGATAGGCAGAACTTCTTCAGTAATGGGTATTACAAAAAAGACAAGATCGTACGAGACCGGAAAAATGGCAGAAGAGATAACGCTGAAAATACCGAGCCGCGCATGCCACCTCCATCTGATAAGGGGAGTGGCCGACAGCCTCGCCTCGAAGATGGGCTTTTGCGACAAGGAACGCAACCGCACGGTGCTTGCGCTCGACGAGGCGTGCGCTAATATAATTCGCCACAGCTGCGGCGAAAACTCCGACATCACGATAGAGATAACGTTTGGCGTAACAACGGAGGTTCTTACGATAACGCTTCGCGACTTCGGCCAATGCGGCTGCGGGCTCGACATAGAAAAGATAGAACGGAACCTCGACGAGATTAAACCCGGAGGTCTCGGTGTCTGCATAATAAAGAGCGTAATGGACACGATAGAGTATAAAAGCTCGAAAGAGGACGGCAACGTGCTGGTGATGAAGAAAAAAGTCTGCTGACCTTTTTTCAAAGTAGAGCGAAGAGCTGAAAGTAAGGCAATATCCATAAGGCTGTCATGCTGAACTTGATTCAGCATCTTGCACTTCAATAAACCTTACCTCTCAGCCATATAGACCCTGAATCGAGTTCAGGGTGACACTTCCGCGGCACCTGCGTTCGGCACCAAGTCGGCAGCAGTAAGCTGATTAAAGAAAAAAACAGGGCATGTTTCATGCACCCGACACACTCTGTCGCCCACCTTTTCAATATTAAGACCGGACAGGATAGAGCCTTAAAAGCGGGTAACGGGTTTTTAAAACTACTCTTTTTCAAGACTTATGCAGTCGTCAACCGCGTGGAGCAGGTCGGCGATTTCATACGGCTTGTGCAAAAAGGGAAGACCTCTTTTTACGATAGAGTCTATCCGCTCTTTGTCGTCGATATGGCCGGAGTAAAAGAGCACCGAAACACCCGGGTCGATACCGAGCAGTACCTCCATCATCTCAAGCCCGTCAATGCCCGGCATAACAACGTCGGAGATAACTATGTCGAACCTGCCCGACTCTTTTCTGAACAGGCTAACGGCCTCGTTCGCGGCCCCCGCCTCGAACACCGTATACCCGTTCTCGGCAAGCGCCATAGAGGTCGATTTGCGTACCCACATATCGTCCTCTACAAGCAGCACCCTGCGTCCATGCCCGCCAGCCGGCTCCTTCAAACCGGCATACCGACGTGGCTTGTCGATTTTAGCGCCGCCCTTTGACTTCGGAAGGTAAACGCTGAAGGTTGTGCCCACGCCCGGCGTGCTCTTAACGTCTATCCAGCCGTTCATATCCTTTAAAATACCGTAAACGACGGAAAGGCCGAGACCCGTGCCGTTTGGAGACTTTGTGGTAAAGAAAGGCTCGAAAATATGCTCAACCGTTTCGGCGTCCATTCCTATACCGCTATCCTCTATCGTCAGACAGACATACTCTCCGGACACCTCCTCGCCTTTTCCGGAGGCGCGCTTACCGCTTACCGTTTCAGTGCTTATTAAAATATCTCCGCCCTGAGGCAAGGCGTCGGAGCTGTTTATTATCAGATTGGTAATAACCTGCTCGACCCGCCCCCTGTCGCCCTCAATCTCGCACACCCCGGCGCCAAGCCTGTCTTCTATATTTATGTCCTCATCTATAAGGCTGCGCAGCATAACAAGCAGATCGGTTATAGAGTCGTTAAGGTCGAGCGTTACGACCTCGCAGGGTTTGGACTGCGAGAAGAT
>JAJRYL010000375.1 GCA_024275855.1 Deltaproteobacteria bacterium | reverse complement strand
CTACGGCGGCCTGTGCCCTCGCCTCTTTTCTTATAGTGGTCGTCTTACCCTCTTTTATTTCAGCCGTAAGTCTTTTTCTGCCGGTCGGGTTTATGCGCTCGCCTATTATAATCGGCGCAAGAGAGTCGCCAAAGAGCTGAAAGGAGGTTCTTGACGCTAACGCCGTGTAACCGGAGGCTTTTCGCGTAATCGGCTCTATCGCCTTAAAAGCCTTGCCCATTGCGGCAATATGTTCAGAGCCGGTGCCGCAGCAGCCGCCGAGAACGCGCACCCCGGCCCTGGCGAGACGAGGGACAAAAGCCACCATGTCTTCCGGTGTGGCCGGAAAGACGGTCTGGTCGTCTACTATTACAGGCAGGCCCGCGTTAGGTTGCGCAATAAAAGGAACCGAGGTAACATGGGACATCGCCTCTATGGCGCTTAGTATGCCCTCTATACCGAGCGAGCAGTTGGCCCCGATTACGTCTACGCCTAAAGAGGTAGCCATTATGGCGAAGGATTCCGGAGGCGTGCCGAGCACGCTGCGCATGGTTTCGTCGAAGGTCATTGTGGCGACAACGGGCAGGCCGACAGATTTGGCGGCGATAATGGCAGCCTTCATCTCTTTTATGTCCATCATCGTCTCTATAACGATGAGGTCGGCGCCGCCCTCTTTAAGGGCGCGCCCCTGTTCGGTATACGCCTCAAGGCAGTTATCGAAGGTGAGGTTGCCGACGGGTTCTATAAAGAGACCGCTCGGGCCGAAACCTCCGGCGACAAAAACTCTCTCTCCGGCCGCTTTGCGGGCTATCTGCGCGCTCGTTCTGTTTATCTCAACCGTCTGTTTGTCTAAATTATACTCTTTAAGTTTTATTCTTGTTGCGCCGAATGTATTGGTAGTTACTATATCGCTTCCCGCCTCTATATAGGCGTCGTGAACTTTTTTTACAAGTCCGGGCTCCGAGAGGTTCAGTTCGTCTGGGCAGCCGCCGGGTTTTAGTCCGAGCCGTTGCAGCATGGTGCCTGTAGCGCCGTCGAAGAGCAGTGGGCGGGTTTTAAGTTCTTTTCTAAAATCTCTCGGCATATCAGCCCTTTCTGTTTAAACCTGCTGAGGGGAACGGGAAAAAGTTTTTACGATTGTATCTCAGTCAAAAGAGAAGGGCAAGCGTAGTTTAGGAATTAGTTTATGTCTTTATGTACTAAGGAGGTAGAGGTATGGCAGGACGTTTGAGCCGTATGTGCGTGGTTGTTGTTTTACTGTTTTTTGTTGTTTCATGCGGGGGCAGCAGGCAGAAGGTAAGACCGGAGCGCTCAAAGAGGCCGAAGAGAGAGAGGGCGTTTTACCGGATGATGATGCAGAGCCCGGTTAACGACGAAATATTTTATGAAGACGAGTGGTTTACATACAGACTGGAGCTTGAACGGGTTGTCAGGGGCAGGTACTATATGCCGTCAAGCTCTTTTGGCGGAGAGTGCAGGTATCAGGGGGCGACATATACGGTGTTCGATAAAGAGTTGAGCAAGGTTGTGCGGGTTCGGCATATCGATTCCGAGCCCTGTAACAAGTGCCATCCGAGGTAATGTTCTACTGTAGAGCATGCTATAAAGACCTTTATTCCCGAAAAACGGCTTTTACTTGGCCGCCAATCTGTCTGAATAAAAAAAATAAAATTAAATATAAATAATAATGGTAGCTAATACAGCATGTTATGGTTATTAAAGGATAATGCTGTGTTTGCTTTGTAACCCAGATCACATCACTGAAAAATACACGATGCTATAACATATACAGACGGAAGGTACGGATTGACCGGTGTGCCTAATTAAATTAAACGACAAACCAAATTAAGATTAATAGTTTAGACGGACAAAGGATTATAACTGTTGAAAGGGGTTCAGTGATGAGAAATTTAAAGGGTTTTAAAGGTACGTTGGCAGTTGCGATTTTTGTGTTGTACGCAGGCGTTACTTCCGCTCAGGCAGTAGATGTATTAGACGGCTCAGACGATGTCAGCGAGCATGGTTCCGAGTGGTCTCAGCCGGAAATGAAACTTGCCGGTCACGGCACCTTAGAGTACTACGGCGAAGAGCTTGACGGTGATATCAGTTGCGAGGTCGGTGTATCCGCTATAAGGGACAGGAGCAACTCGGTTGAGATCGACGACGCCGACGGCGATATTGAGGCAAACTCCAATACCGCTACGCTTACCCTCTCCAACTGCGAAGTTTCGGACGACGCGGGCAGGGTAACAAAACTTGGCAAAAAGATAGTGCTGAGAAACGGCGAAGTGAGCCTGAAGATAGAGGGCTATGATAACGGTTATAACGACGAGATGACGTTTGACAAGGTAGAGATTGAAGGCAGGTACGATAAGAGGCATAAGGCCGAACTGAAGATGGCGCTTGTAGACGGCACGATAACTCCGGTTGTTGAGGCTGACGATGTCGAGGGCGACAGCCATGTAGCTAACTCCGACTCTGAGCATGATGGAGATTACGAGGTAGCGGACAACAACTCGGAGAACCACGATACAGAGTACGATTCTGAGCACGAGAGTGACGACAACGACTCGGAGCATGAGAGCGACGACTCCGGCAGCGTTGACACACGCGACATAACTCCGGGTTCATGGGGCTTCCTTACCGCGAAACCTCTGTAGGAGTTGCACAAAAACAGAATAGGAGTTTAAAGGCGGGAGAGGGCGAACCGGTACGGTTCGCCCTCTCCCCGTTTAAATACAGACTTCTCTAAAGCGGTTGGGTTGACTTAAAGAGCCTGTAAGGCCGGCACTCTTTTGAGTACTCTTTTTTAGGGTCGTCGAGACTCTTTGAACCGGCGAGCTTCTTCAGGCGCTCTTTTGTTGTTTTTATAGCGGCCTCTCCTGAGTCTATGCCTATCCATCGCCTGTTCAATTTTTCAGCGCTCACAAGTGTGGTGCCGGAACCTGAAAAGGCGTCGAGCACAAGGTCTCCGGGGTTTGACGAAGCCGAGATAATGCGCGCGAGCAGTGCTTCGGGTTTCTGGGTCGGGTAGCCCGACTTCTCACTTTTAGCTAAATGCATGGCGTCCGGTATGTCGTCCCAAACGTCGCTTACCAGCCTTTTGTCGAACACTCCGTCCGGGGTGGTCTCAAGAAAGTATTTTACTCTGATTGTACCGTTTTTCGTCCTGTGAACCCTGCCTTCTGCGTCGAGCCGTTTGATCGATTCGTCGGTGTAGTCGCCGCGCGGCGCGGTCTTGAAAAAGCGACCGTCACTGTCTTTTTGCACTCCACTTTTACCGCTTACAGGCTCTTTGATATAAAGCCTGTTGAATATATGCGACTTCTTGCGGTAAAGCAGCAAGGTATCGTGGTTTCTCGAAAACTGCCCCGATATTGCCTTTGCGCCGCGTCCGCCGTAGTGCCATATTATGTCGTTTAAAAAGTTTCCGGAACCGAAAAGTTCGTCCATTACAAGCTTTACCTGAAAAGCCATCTTCCAGTCGAGGTGAACGTAGATT
>JAJRYL010000374.1 GCA_024275855.1 Deltaproteobacteria bacterium | reverse complement strand
TGCCGGGTTGCTGGTCAATATCGGTATCGGTAGTACCGGTAGGAGGCAGGGTGTTGGTTGAAAGGGCCTCTTTTACCGAGGTTCGGATAAGGTCGTAGACGGCCCTTGAGTTCTGGAAGCGGACTTCGCTTTTTGCCGGGTGGATATTTACGTCTACGTCTGAAGGAGGAATTATAATATTGAGCTGGGCGAACGGAAAACGGGGTCTGTCGATTATAGATCCGTACGCGCTGGTGATGGCGTGCGTGAGGCTTCTATCGGTTATGGGGCGGCCGTTTACATACAGATAGATAGATTTCGATGTCGTGTAGCTCAGTTCGTGGGAACCGATCCAACCCGCAACGTACGGGTTGGAGACCTCTATAAGCTTCTCTTCTATGTCGCTGCCAAAGAGCGTGCCGAGGCGCGCGCGTCCTGTGCTGTAACCTGTTTCTAAAATTTTTTTGGTATTGTGAGTAAGCGAGAATCGAATATCGGTGTGGAAGAGAGCCGCGCGTTTGACGATGTCTTGAACGCGCCCGAACTCGCTTCCGGTAGAGCGCAGAAATTTAAGGCGCGCCGGGGTGTTGAAGAAGAGGTCTTTTACCTCGATACAGGTGCCCTCTGCGCAACCTGTCGGCGCGAGCACAGGCTGCGTATCGCCTTCTATTTCTACTGATGTGCCGCAGAGGGTACCGCGCTCTTTTGTCTTTAGCGTAAGGCGCGAAACAGTGCTTATGCTAAAGAGCGCTTCGCCCCTGAAGCCGAGCGTGGAGATGGCGTTGAGGTCCTCTTGAGTGCGAACCTTGCTTGTAGAGTGACGAAGAAATGCCACGGCGGCGTCTTCGGCGCTCATGCCGGTTCCGTCGTCGTTAACTCTTATAAGGCGGGTGCCGCCATCGAGTAACAGAACCTCTATGTTATAGGCTCCGGCGTCTATAGAGTTTTCTATAAGTTCTTTTACGACCGAGGCCGGCCTCTCCACCACTTCGCCGGCGGCTATTTTGTTCGCGAGTTTAGGGTCGAGAATTTCTATACGTCTGCTCATCTATAACTTTCCTGCGCTCTTATATATTTACAGAAATGGCTCTAACGGACAGCTTTCGCACTTTGGTCTGCGCGCCAGGCAGTACTCGCTGCCGGTTTTAACGATAAGCGCGTGGTACTCGTTAAAGAGCCTTACATCACGGGGAAGCCCTGCGGTAAAAAGCCTTTTAAGTTCTTCGTACGCGCTCTTCTCTTTAACGATACCATGGCGTTGGAGAATCCTCCGGGTGTAGGCGTCTATTACAAACTCAGGTTTCTGCCCCGCGTACAGCAGTATTGAGTCGGCTGTTTCAGGCCCTATGCCGTTTATGGAGAGAAGCTCCATGCGTAGTTCCGAACCCTCTTTGGCGGCAAAGAGCCTGTTTAAACTACCGCCGTGTACAGAGTAAAGATACGTTAAAAAATTTTTAAGCCGTTTGGCTTTTATATTAAAGTAACCCGAAGGCCGAATAAGTTCAGCGAGTTTGACAGTAGGAAGTGCGAACATTTTAGCCGGGGTCAGGGCCTTGCTCTTTTTTAAAGCCCGGATAGCGCGCTCTACATTACCCCAGTTCGTGTTCTGCGTGAGTATGGCCCCTACGATTACCTCGAACCGGGTACGCGCCGGCCACCATTGCTGGGGGCCGAACCGCTCGAAAAGCGAATCGTAAAATCGTATCAGCAGGTTGTTGCCGTTCTTTTTTTCGCTCATCTGTTCCATGTTGCGGAAATGTTCTGATATAAAAGTCTGTTTATCTGCCGTGCTTAACCGCCGTATACTTGCCGCCGGGAGTTTTTTTCTTTTTCTCTTCGATAAACGGCCCAGCGATAGTTTGCAGCTTCTCCACCTCTTTTTCCGTCAGAAAGCGGAATTCGCCGGACTTCAGCCGGGTAAGTTTTATTCCGGCAAAGACAGTTCTTTTAAGTTTGCTCACCGGGTGGCCGACGCTGGCGCACATTCTTTTGATAAGCCTGTTTCTGCCTTCCGAAACCGTTATCTCCATCCACGCGTTCTCTTTAGTCTCTTTTACGAACCGGACCTTTGAGGGCGCTGTTCTACCGTCTTCGAGGTAGACCCCGCGCCGGAGTTTATTTAACGTGGTCTCTGTCGGAATGTTGCGTACCTTAACGAGGTAGGTCTTGTCTACGTTGTGCTTGGGGTGTGTGAGCCTGTAAGCGAGCTCTCCGTCGTCAGTTAAAAGCAGTACGCCTTCGGCG
>JAJRYL010000373.1 GCA_024275855.1 Deltaproteobacteria bacterium | reverse complement strand
CTTGAGCCGGAGGAGGCTCACGAGGTCGAGCCGGTCGAGACCGTTGCCGAGGCCGCTGTTGAGGTGGTAGTAGAGCAGAGCATGGATGAAGTTGCCGCGGCCACGGCGGATATAACAGGCTCTGTGCCTACGGAGATGGTTGAAGAGATAGTAACGAAACTGGCGCGCGAGATAATAGAAAAGATCGCATGGGAAGTAGTGCCGGAACTGGCCGAAGAGCTTATCAACGCAGAGATAAAGAAGTTCAAGTCGGTTATGATGCAGACGAAGTAACGGGGGCCGATAGATACCCGGTGCTCTTTACTCTTGCGGGTTGCTATCTGCGCCGGGTTCTTGCATGGCAGGGTTCTCTTTTTAACCGGTTTGTTATGCCGCTTTCCGGCTATTGGCTCGTTTATTGATATGCAACCGGGTTTATCTGCCGGGGTAGCTTCCTTTCGACCTCTTCTTTTTTTCCGGCTTTACAGTTATTAGTTACGCCAAGTTTTAGAGGCATTGGCAGGCATACTTATTTTTTATATCCAAAAAGATAGAAATGGCGAATTGCGCCACGGAATCGGCCTTGATGTTAGGCCGTTTTTTTAGTTTTAGCGGAAAGAGTATTATGACAGACAGACCTGTTGATACATTAAATAAAGTATATGAGCCTGCCGAGGTAGAGCGCAAATGGCGAGCGCTTTGGGAGGAGCAGGGGCTCGGTACCGCTGATGCGAAAAGCGAGAAGCCGCCCTTTACAATGGTTATTCCGCCACCCAATATTACCGGCGCCCTGCATGTCGGCCACGCGTTGAATACGACTATTCAGGATATACTCGCCCGTTATAAACGGATGAAGGGTTTTAGCGTGCTATGGCTGCCCGGTATAGACCATGCAGGAATAGCTACGCAAAACGTTGTGGAGCGTGAACTCGCTAAAGACGGCATAGACCGCCACAAGCTCGGAAGAGAAGGTTTTTTAGATAGTGTCTGGAAGTGGAAGGAGCGCTACGCAGATACTATTTTAAATCAGCAGAAGAGGATGGGGGCCTCTTGCGACTGGACCCGTCTGCGTTTTACTATGGACTCCGGTCTTTCAAAAGCGGTTCGCGAGGTCTTTACGACACTTTATGCGGAGGGGCTTATATACCGAGGCAACTATATTGTCAACTGGTGTCCGCGTTGTCATACGGCGCTTTCCGATATTGAGGTTCAGTTCGAGGAGACAGACGGCAAGCTTTATTATATGGTCTACCCGATAGCCGGTTCTGATACTTCCGCAGGTGGAATAGAGTCTTTAACCGTAGCGACGACCCGTCCCGAGACCCTGCTTGGTGATACAGGAGTAGCCGTAAACCCGGATGACGAACGGTACAAGGGCTTGATAGGAAAGAAGATAAAGTTGCCGCTTACCGGACGCGAGATACCTATCGTTGGCGACGAACACGTCAGTGCGGAGTTTGGTACGGGAGTGGTAAAGATTACCCCGGCGCACGACTTTAACGACTTCGATGTAGCTGGCAGGCACTCGTTAGAGTCTATAAATATATTTGACGTTAACGCGGTGCTGAACGAAAACGCTGGCAAGTACGAGGGGCTCGACAGGTACGTAGCAAGAAAAAAGATAACGGAAGATCTCGACTCTCTTGGGTTACTCGAGAAAGTTGAGCAATACAAAACCATGATCGGGGAGTGTTACAGGTGCGCTACCGTTGTAGAGCCTCGCCTCAGCAAGCAGTGGTTCGTTAAGGTCGCGCCTCTGGCGGCCCCGGCGATAGAGGCGGTAGAGGACGGCAGTGTCTCTTTTGTTCCCAAGAGCTGGGAGAAGACGTACTTTGAGTGGATGCGCAATATTCGCGACTGGTGCATCTCTCGCCAGATATGGTGGGGGCACAGAATTCCCGCCTGGCACTGCGGGGAGTGCGAACATATTACTCTTCCAGACGGTGCCGTAGACCCCGTGCTCTGCGACAAGTGCGGAAGCGACAAGATCGCTCAGGACAGCGACGTGCTCGACACATGGTTCTCTTCCGCGCTATGGCCCTTTTCTACGTTAGGCTGGCCGGACAAGACCGACGACCTGGCGAAGTACTACCCCACCTCCGTACTCTCAACGAGTTTCGATATTATCTTCTTCTGGGTAGCGCGAATGATTATGATGGGCCTTAAATTTAAAGGGCAGGTTCCTTTTAAAGAGGTCTACATCCATGCCCTTGTGCGCGACGCCGAGGGCCAGAAGATGAGCAAGTCAAAGGGTAATGTCATAGACCCGCTTGTTATGATGGACGAGTACGGCACGGATGCTGTGCGCTTTACGCTTGCCGCTTTTGCCGCGCAGGGGCGCGACGTTAAGCTTGCCGAGGAGCGTATTGCCGGGTATAGGAATTTTTGCAACAAGCTCTGGAACCTTGCCCGTTTCGCGCTTATGAATATCGATGACGGATCTGAAGAGGCCGGAACAGAGGCCGACGGAAGGTCTTTAGCCGACAAGTGGATACTGACGAAGCTGGCAAAGTGCAGAAACGACGTAGAGGCTCATATTGACCTGTACCAGTTCGACGGGGCCGCGCGTGCGCTCTACTCTTTTGTCTGGCATGAGCTTTGCGACTGGTATGTGGAGCTTATTAAACCCGACCTGTGGGGCGATAAGGGCGAAGAGCGAAAGCGCAAGTCCGCAGGCGTGTTGCTTGTGGTTTTACGAGACACGCTGAAGCTGCTGCACCCGATAATGCCTTTTATTACGGAAGAGATCTATGCGAACCTTCCTGTAAAAAAGTCCGGGCTCGCTCTGCACGAAGAGCAGTTTCCCGCTGAGATGGGAGTTTGGCCGGAAGAGGAGGCTGAACTCGACGGTATTATGAAAGTTATCGGTGCGATCAGAAACTTGAGAACGGAGAATAATGTAAAACCGGGTGCGAGTGTAGAATCTACCTGTCAAATAGACGATTCCGGCGCGAGGGATATATTGGGAAAAGGTGCCGAGTATATAAAGAAGCTCGCGAGGGTAAGCGCCTTTACGGTTGTCCCGACCGGTGAGTGTCCTTCGGATTCGGTCTCTACTGTAGTCTCCGGAGGCCCGGAGGTTTTTGTGTCGTTAAAGGGTCTAATAGACATCGGGGCCGAGGTTTTAAGAATAGAGGGTGAGGTAGAGAAGGCGAATATCGAGCGGGCCGCCATAGAGGGTAAGCTCTCCAACAAGTCTTTTGTCGAGAAGGCTCCTGCGGAGGTTGTGGCGAAGGTACGCGCGCGGCTTGAGGCGGTAAACTCTAAGATAGAGAAACTTGAAAGCGGTCGGAATCGTATAAAGGGGATAGACGGATGAAGAAGAAGGAGAAGAAGGGCACGGTGCCGGTCAGAAGAAAAGACCGCGAGATGGCCGGGCTCTACAAGTACGCCGGGCTGCTTGTAAAGACCGCGCTGGCGGAAGATATAGGTGCGGGCGATATAACTACGGATGCGATAGTTCCGGTTGAAATGACAGGAACGTGCAGGATAGTAGCGGACGAAAAGATGGTTATTGCCGGGTTGTTCGTCGCCGAGATGGTATTTACCGAACTCGACTCAAAAATCAGGTTTAAGGCCGGACATAAAGACGGCGAAACCGTCTCGAAGGGGGAGGAAATAGCAGTTATAAAAGGCCCTCTCTCTTCGCTGCTTACCGCCGAGAGAGTCGCTTTGAACTTTTTGCAACGCTTAAGCGGTATCTCTACGCTTACCGCCGAGTTTGTCTCCAGGGTAGACGGAAGTGGCGCTAAGGTGCTCGACACCAGAAAAACCTCTCCGTGCATGCGTTCTTTAGAGCGGTACGCGGTGAAGGTCGGCGGCGGCTTTAATCACCGCACCGGGCTTTACGACTATATTTTGATAAAAGATAATCATATAAAGGCGGCGGGTTCTTTAACCGAAGCGGTAGAGCGGGTTGATAAGTGTTACGGCGGCGGCGCTCCTGTGGAGGTTGAGGTAACTACCCTTAAGGAAGTTCGCGAGGCGCTTAAGTGCGGGGCCGATATAATCATGCTCGACAATATGAATACAACCAAGATAAAGAAGGCTATTGAGGTTATAGACGATCATGCCCTTGTAGAAGTCTCCGGCGGCGTGAACCTTAAAAGCATTAAAGCAATAGCCGCATGCGGGGTGGATTTTATTTCGGTTGGCGCGCTAACCCATTCGGCGCCATCGGTCGATATTAGTATGGATGTGGTGATAGATGCTCGAAAGACAAGACGCAGAGGTTAAGATTCTCTCTCTTTTAAAGAGCGCGAGCGGCGCTGTGTCGGGCGCGCTATTAAGCTCAGAGCTTGGCATGTCGAGGTCTGCCGTCTGGAAGCATATAGAGGCCCTTAGAAAGTCCGGTTATGTTATAGAGGCCAAGTCAGGGTCCGGTTACTCGCTTTGCGCCGGTCGATTCCCGTACGGGGCGCATGAACTGTTGAGGGTAACCGGGACGGACTTTATAGGCTCAAGAGTCGCTTACTTCGATTCTCTCGACTCTACCAACACAACCGCGTTAAAGCTTGCGCGCGGCAAGGCGGCGGAAGGTACGGTAATAGTAGCCGACACCCAGAGCAGGGGGCGCGGTAGAATCGGGCGTACCTGGGTCTCTCCCGCATCGGTCAACCTCTATACCTCGGTAGTGCTGAGGCCGGACATGCTGCCCACGTATGCCCACATGCTCACCTTTCTCGCGTCCGTTGCCCTGGCCGAGGTAATTGAAAAAGTAATAAATAAAAGACCGACAGTAAAGTGGCCTAACGACATCCTGATAGAAGGGCGCAAGGTCGCCGGAATTCTGCTTGAGATGGATTCTGAAATTGACAGGGTTCACTTTG
>JAJRYL010000372.1 GCA_024275855.1 Deltaproteobacteria bacterium | reverse complement strand
GTCTTCGTACTTGCCAACCGCCGTAGTGCCTCCCTGAAGTCCTAAAGAGGTAGCTTTGTTCTTGTCGAACTCATTACCCCATGGAAATTCTCTTGAGTCCGTACCGCGAGCGGCTTTTTCCCATTCGGTTTCGGAAGGCAGGCGTTTACCTTTCCAGGCACAGTAATCTACCGCGTCGTACCAGGAAATATTGGTTACAGGATGATTGTCCACCTCTTTAGGATAGTTTTCATCTTTCCATTTCTCGCCGGCGTTGCGTCCGGTTACTTCGATAAACTCTTTGAAATTAGCATTTGTGACCTCGTACTTGTCGATATAGAATTCATCGAGCGTGACCTTTCTGCTCGGCCTTTCGTTTGCGTACCACGGCCTTGCGTTGCCGTACTGTATACCTTTGCCCTCGGTGTCAACCTTGTCGCTTCCCATTACGAACTCTCCTTTATCGACCTTGACCATGCCCGGTGGCGGAGGTGTCGGTTTTGTACACGCTGAGAGTGAAATAAGAGTGGTGAACAAGAGTGTAGAGAGCATTGCGAAACGAATATTTGGAATCCTTTGCATCAATTTCCTCCAAGGCGTTGCAGTGTAGGGCCGTTAAGGCCGTGAGCTAATAGAAAAGTAGAACTTGCCGAGCGTTTACCTGGCATCGTGGGCACATCTGAACCCGAAGTTGTTATTCTTGGTCCACGGATTGAAGAAAATTCTGTTGTAGCTCGGCGCGCTGATACCGCACTTGTAGTAGGTGCAGTCGTACCAGGACCCGCCACGAACTACGCGTACTATCTCTCCGTAATTCTCATCCGGGTGGGTGTTGCCGGGGTACTGCTTAAACCAGTCTCCTGTCCATTCAAAGACGTTGCCGGCCATGTCGTATATTCCGTAAGGACTTACGCCTTCGTTGAAAGAACCGACCTCCATTGTATCTTCGTTGCCAAGCTGAGGGGTGTTGGCCTTGAAGCGTGAGAACTTGTCTCCCCAGGGAAATGTTCGCGCGTCTGTTCCGCGCGCGGCTTTCTCCCACTCCGGTTCCGTTAATAGCCGCTGTCCGTCCCACTTGCAGAAGTCGTTGGCATCGAACCATGTTACGTAGACAACCGGGTGGTTCTGTTTGCCCTGCGGAATAAGGCCGCCTTGCCAGATGATAGGCGGCCTGCGCCTCGTTGCGTCCACAAACTCTTTGTATCTCAGGTTCGTTACCTCATACTTATCTACATAGAAGGCGTCGAGGTCTTTTTTATGTTCGGGCTGGCTCTTGGGCCACCAGTTGTCGCTGCCCATAGTAAACTCTCCGGCAGGAACAAGCACAGACTCTTTCTGTTTCTTCAGGGTTTGAGGCACATTTTGGCCAAAGCGCGGGTCTTTACTGTACTGGCCCCTAACGCCTTTCTGCTCTGCGGCGGCGTACTGAAGAAGTTCTTTGTCGCCGTAAGGTTTGTTGTAACGGTCGTTAATAGCGAGGAACTCGTCGCTTAGCCCGGGGCCGTGGCAGGCCACGCAGGTTTCGTCCCTGGTGTAATCTATAGAGTAGCGCTGTTCGGTGGAGTGGCATTTGGTGCAGTCCGGCTCTCCTGTCAAAGGGTTGTAGTCTTCGGGGGAGGCGTTTGCCTGAGTCAGCGGAAGAACAATCATAATAGCCAGCAGGGCTATTGTTGCGAGTAGCTGTTTTTTTAAGGTATTTGTAGTCATTGTTATCTTTCGGCCCTGTTTATTAAATCTGTTCTTTGTTGTTTTTTTAGTAAGCGCGTGTTGTTAAACGTATACGGCATGGTCTACCTGGCGGCCTCTTCGGCGGCTTTTCCTTCACGCCTGAGCTGCCGTATGTAGGCGAGCACATTCCAGCGTTCGGTCTCGCTAAGTATGCCTTTCCAGGAAGGCATGTTCATGGCCTCTCCGCCAATATCTCTTTTAACCCCTTCGCTGATCGACTTAAACAGTTCTTTATCCGTTTTTTTCATTCGTTTGTCATCATGAACGAAGTCCGCCGGATGAGGGGAGATGGCTATGCCAACCGGCCCGTTGCCAAGTCCTTTATTGCCGTGGCAGTAGTGGCAGTGCTTTTCGAAGACGATCTTGCCGGCTGCCGCGTCCGGCGAGAGTTTGGGAGAGGGCGCAACCTCAACGGCAACGGCAGCTACACTCTCCTCTTTGTCCGGTGCGGCGGCCTCACCTGTGGCCGGACTATCCGTCCCTTTCGAGCATGCGGTAAAGAGGAGTAGAGAGAGGGTGAAGAGCAACAGAACAGACCCGCGTAGATGAAGCTTACCGGGTCTGCCTGCAAAGCTATACGTGCCGCTACTCTCTTTTTTCAGTATCTGTCTGTTTTTCATTAAGTATAAGGTTCTCTTGCGGGTTTATTAGTAAAGGTCCTTAACAATTATCACTATCTCGGCATTATTGCGCAGGCCTTCGAGCCAGGCTTTATGTCTGATCTTGTATTCTTTCTTCTCAAGCTGTTTTTTCAGTCTTTTCAGGTTCAAGTCATCGAACTTTTTTTGAATCATAGGTTTTGAGTCTATGAGCTGTATCAGGTGGTAGCCGTATAAGGTCATAATCGGCTCGCTGATTTCTCCTTTTTTGAGATTGGAAGCGGCGTGGTCAAGCTCTTCGAGGATACTGCCTTCGTGAGCCCAGCCCATGTCTCCGCCTTTTGCCGCGTTAGGACCCTGTGAGTACTTCTTTGCAAGTGTGGCGAAGTCTGTGCCGCTACGAGCCTGTTTTAGAATGTCGAGGGCTTGTTTGCGGGTTTTCTTCCATGCTTTCGGCCCGCCCGAAGGGTCAACCTTCAAAAGAATATTTTTCAGATGAATCTTTTTAGGCTCCTTGAATTTTTCAAGGTTTTTTACGTAGTACCTTTTCATGTAAGCCCTGTTTACCGTCTTTTCGACCGCGTTCTCAAGCTCTTTCTTTTTGTTATCTTTTTCTCTGCGGATAACATATGTTTTATGAAGACTTTCTCTAAGATCGTTCATGGTCATGTTGCTGTTTTTGAGTACGCTTTTAAGTGTTTGACCTTTAGGTATTCTTTTCTTAAGAGTCTCAATTCTATCTTCGATTATAGACTTGTCTACCTTATCCCTTTTTCCTTTTATGGCGTCTTTGTAGATAAGCTCAATATTAATAAGCTGTGCGAGCGCATCTTTTCGTGTCTTTTCGTACCGTCTTTCAGAGACAGACTTATGGAGCGACACATAGGGCAGTAGTGTAGCTACGGCGTTATCAAGCGCAAGGCGCGTAATTTTGATACCGTCTACCGTCGCAATCGGTTCGAGTCTGTAAGGGTCTATCTCCGCATGGGCGGGAGATAGAGTGAAGGCGCTCATAACAAGAAGAGCCCAGATAATTGTTAGGTAACGAAACCCATTAGTTTTTAATGACATATTGGTGAAACCTCCAGTTAGTGAATTTTAGATATTATATATAATCTCTACGGATATATGTAGTTTTTCTTTACTGAAAAACGGCTGATTATGGCTTTTTCATAAGTGTGGCTAATAGGTCTCCTATTGAACCCACAGTAGTTACAGGTAATGGGTATGGCGGGTCTAACCCGTGCTGTATCTCTATTGTAATGTGTACCAATAAAAGCATGATTAGTGAGTAATTAAAAGTTTTTAACCTAAGTTCCGTTATTTCAGGATCGGATTTTATCTTCTTTGAGATCATAGTTTTTTACTTATAAAAATATTGTCCGTAACGAGCGGTACCGGGTTATTCGTTAAAAGACGGTAAGCAGGCTGACAGCGTTAACGGTTATAATTGTTATTAATACGGTATATGAATTTATCGGTAATAAGAGGGCTATCTTGAGGAGGAATTTAATTGAGGTGTTACTTTAAGGCGAATTTTTACTTAAACAGGAAATAAAAGAAACCGCCTTGACCGGTACTCCGGTCAAGGCGGTTTTTAAATCTGAGCGGTTGTACTTGTACCGCTACAGTCTTGTTCTACTTCTCGTGACAGGTTCTGCAAACTCCGGAACCGCTGTTACCCTGTACTCTTCTGAGGAAGAGACCGTTGCTGTCGGCTGCG
>JAJRYL010000004.1 GCA_024275855.1 Deltaproteobacteria bacterium | reverse complement strand
TTATAAAGAGATCTTTCGACGAACTCGGTATTGAACCTGCAAGGCTCGTTATGGTCTCCGGCATAGGGCAGGCCGCAAAAATTCCACAGTACCTCAAGGCTAATTACTTTAACGGTCTTCACGGCAGGGCATTGCCGGTTGCCACCGCGATAAAGGCCTCTAACCCCGGACTTACCGTAGTAGCAGAGAGCGGCGACGGAGATATGTACGGTGAAGGAGGAAATCATTTTATCCACACCATACGCCGGAATCCGAATATAACCAACCTTGTGCATAACAATATGGTCTACGGGCTGACAAAAGGGCAGGCGTCGCCTACGAGCCGTTTCGGGTTTGTCACCCCGGTTCAGGTGTCGGGTACGATATCCGAGCCCTTCAACCCCCTTGCGGTTGCCATTGCCCTAAACGCAAGTTTTGTGGCGCGCGCCTTTATAGGCGACGTTGATAAGACCTGCGAGATAATAAAAGCGGCGCTTAACCATAAAGGTTACGCGCTGGTGGATATCTTTCAGCCCTGTCCCACCTTCAATAAGGCTAATACCTATAAGTGGTTTAAAGAGAGTACCTACTATCTTGACGATACTCATGACAGGTCGAGCAGGCTAATGGCGTTTGAAAAGGCCGTGGAGACCGACAAGCTTCCGCTCGGTATCTTTTATATGAATAAAAAACCGACGTTTGAAGAGAACCTGCGTCTTGAAACGCCCGGATTCAAAAAGTCGGTAAACCTTAAGGGGTTATCTTCGGTTATGGCTGATATGTCCGGCTGAGTGCCGGGTGGCCGGTTCTTGCCTTATGCCGCAACCGAGCCTTAAAAGGTAGCGGGTCTTTGCCGATAACCGCAAATTGCCATAGCGGGCCTGTAGTATATGGAAAGTTTCCATTGGTTTTTAAAACACTCACACAAGCCAGGGCGTGAGGCTATTTCGTAGCCATCGGTCGTCTTGCTGCAATCTTCATTTTTCCTGTTTTCTACGTATAGAGGCTCAGGTTTTTTTCTCTTCTTTATGCTCTTCGCGTTTTCTACTTTACTCAAAAAAAAATATTTAAGGCCCCGCTTATATGCAGACGGTGTTGACCGGCCTCTGCCTGTTGGGTTACAATCGGGTCTGGGTTTGCGGCTATTGCAAATACAGGGTTTTGGCATTTTGCATGGAAAAGCTAAACCCTTATAAGTGCTGGAAAGCTGTTGTTTTGTAACCGGGCGCAGTAAGAGTTTAACTTCGGGTATAACGTCTTTTGCGCCTGAAGAGGCGCCAGGTGCGGATTAAACCGGAGCCTCCGAAAACCGGGAAGGTATACTTTTACTTTTCAGGCAGGTCTTTTAAAAGTAGAAGAAAAAATGTTTGAGTAAGAACTGTTGCGACATAGAAGTTAAAATATAAAAGAGTAAACGTAAAGAGCCGGGGTTTTTTACGGCTCTTTATCCGGCCGCAATGGTGCCGCCGGATAAAGTTTTAACCTAACGGTCAACGAAGATCAGGAGGTTGTTTCGTCATGTTATTTTCAGGTTTTGGTATATCGTCTCTGTTTGGAAAGCGGGGTTCCTTCCCTATACTATTGGTAGTACTGCTTTCAAGTTTTCAATTAATGAGCGGCAACCTGTACGCGGCAGAACCGGTTGCCGGCGTCATAGATACCGGAGATACCGCATGGGTTTTGGTCTCTACGGCAATGGTAATGTTTATGACACCGGGGCTTGCGCTCTTTTACGCGGGCATGGCACGAAGAAAAAATGTGCTCGGCACCATGATGCACAGCTACATTCTTCTCTCTCTTTTATCTCTTCAATGGATATTTTTCGGCTACTCGCTAAGCTTTGGCCCGGACATATCAGGTTTAGTAGGAGGCGTCGATTATATCGGCCTGTCCGGGGTAGGTGTCGAGGCTAACGGTACAATACCTCATCTGCTCTTTATGGCTTTTCAAGGGATGTTCGCAGTAATAACGGTGGCGCTTATTACGGGCGGCGTAGCCGAACGGGTCAAGTTTTCAGCCATACTCCTCTTTAGCGTGATTTGGGCTACCGTTGTATACGACCCGCTCTGCCACTGGGTATGGGGCGGTGGTTGGATGGCGAAAATGGGCGTGCTCGACTTTGCGGGCGGTATAGTTGTTCATATAAGTTGCGGAGTGGCCGCGTTGGTTGCGG
>JAJRYL010000371.1 GCA_024275855.1 Deltaproteobacteria bacterium | reverse complement strand
GTTGGTCAGTAACGCGAACCTTGTTAAAAAGGCCGTCGGTTTTCCTTCCGAGATACTGCCTATAGTCGTTGTTATAAGCAACATTATCAGCCACCTTATAAGTGTAGCGCTGCTTCTTGTTATTCTTATTATCTTCAACCATTCTCTGCCGCTTACTACGCTTTACATCTTCGTATATCTTTTTTTCATATCTCTTTTCTGTATCGGTTGCGGCTGGATGCTTTCGAGCCTCAATGTCTTTTCCAAAGATGTAAGCCAGATTTTAGGTCTTATTATTATGGGTCTCTTCTTTCTTACGCCTATTATCTACTCGCCGGATATTGTTCCGCCGCGTGCTCTATTTTTTCTTAAATTGAACCCTGTTTATCATTTTATAGAGGGTTACAGGTTTGCGTTGCTCGCCGACAGGTTTCTGCCTTTGCAGGACTTTATCTACATGGCGGTTACCTCGTTTGTAACGTTCGGTCTCGGCGGTGTGCTCTTCAGGCGTTTGAAACCGTGGTTTGCGGAGGTTATGTAACCCTTGGCAAACGACACTATAATAAAGGTAAGCGGCGTAAGTAAAAAGTTCAGACGTTACGCCTCTGTCGGTCAGGTGATTAAAGAGGTCTTTCACCCCCGGCGCAAGCAGTACCATCAGGAGTTCTGGGCGCTTCGCAATGTTGATTTCGAGATAAAGCGTGGAGAGTCGGTAGGTATAGTAGGGCGTAACGGCAGCGGCAAGTCTACTCTGTTGCAGATTATCTGCGGGGTGCTGCAACCGACGTCCGGCACCGTATCAGTCAATGGCCGTATCGCCGCGCTGCTTGAGCTTGGCGCGGGTTTTCATCCTGAGTTTTCCGGACGGGAGAATGTTTATATGAACGGCGCGTTAATGGGGTTTAGCCGCGCCGAAATGGACGAGCGGTTCGATTCGGTTGCCTCTTTCGCCGATATCGGGGACTTTATAGACCAGCCTGTACGCACGTACAGCAGCGGCATGTTCGTACGTTTAGCCTTTGCCGCCGCCATAAACGTAGACCCGGATATTTTAGTGGTAGATGAGGCGTTAAGCGTAGGGGATGCTTATTTTCAACAGAAGTGTTTTAAGAGGATAAAGGATCTAAAGGATGGTGGTTCGACTATTATTTTGGTAACACATGACGCGCAGGCTGTTATACGTCATACAGAGTTCGCCGTGTTTCTCAATGGTGGTCGTATAATCGAGTCCGGCATACCACAGAAAGTTATGGCTGAATACCACAAATTTGTTTTTGGTGGAGAGCATGATACTGATAAAGAAGATGACATACTCACCCCTGTTGCTCTTACAGATACAGCATTAGACAATGATGTTGTCCATACCAAGTCTAATTACAATAAGAATGAATCATACTTCGGGGATGGCAGGGCGAAGATACTGGACTTTGAGTTATTGGGTAAAGAAGGAGAACCTCTTACGCATGTATTTAGCGGTGATGAAGTCGCTGTAAAGGTGATGGTCGAGTTTTACCAGAACATAGAGTTTCCGGGTTTTGGTATTGAGTTTAAGACCAAAGATGGACTTTTAGTATACGCCGTAAATTCATGGGACAACCAAAAGAGGTTTGCACCACAGGAAAAAGGAGCGATTGTTTCGGTTGTCTTTGAACAGGCTGTAGTGCTTGTTGGAGGCGAGTACTTTGTAAGCATCGGCGTCTCTGATCATAAAGAGGAGACGGAGATCCTGGATGCGAGGATGGACATGTTCCTCCTGAGAGTCTCTTCGAGAAACAACTGTTCCGGTGTGGTCGATTTCAGTAGCAACATAAGTTTAGCTCCGGTTTTAAAGGAAGGGTTTGAGTCATGAAGGTTGTATTGATAAATTCAAATACAAGAGATACGGGAGAAGTGTGGACAACCTTGCCGCCGTTGGGCCCGTTGTACATAGCCTCCTATCTTATAAAGCATGGGCATGAGGTGCGTTTCATAGATGCGGATGTTGATGACATGGATCACGAGCAGATAAGAAAAATAGTGGAGGAGGAGAGGCCCGGCCTGATAGGAATTACAATGAATATAATCATGGTGAAAGCCGCTTATGAGCTTTCGCAATTTCTTAAACAACACTTAAATATTCCCATTGTTGTGGGTGGTCCTTATCCTTCAGCTGTTGTAGAAAAAGTATTTGAGGAGTGTGGTGATATTGATTTTGTGGTCTATGGGGAGGGTGAGGAGACAGTCCTCGATCTGGTGAGGTCTCTTGATGGAGGGGGTAAGTTCTTTGAAGTAGCAGGCATCGCCTATCGTGTAGATGGAGAAATTCATATAAATAAAGCCAGACAATATATAAAAGACCTCGATACTATACCGTTTCCGGCCTTCGAGTTGATAGAAGATATTTCAAAGTATAAGGGCACTTACCCTGCAGGAGATACTCCTTCGACAGTCATTTTCGGATCGAGAGGTTGCCCGTTTTCTTGTTCTTTTTGTAACGACTCCGTTTGGCGTTCGAGAAACAGGAAGAGGTCACCGGAAAACGTAGTAGATGAAATAGCGGAATTGAAGGAGAAATACAGGGTTCGGGAGATATTTTTTCAGGATGATACCCTCAACCTTGACAGAAAGTGGTTCGAAAAGATTTGTGATCTTATAATCGAAAGAGGGCTTAATAAGGATATATCCTTTAAGGCTCCCTTTCGTGCTGACAGAAAACTGGTTGATGAGGCGCTTCTTAAAAAAGCCCGTAGAGCCGGTTTTTGGATGCTCTTCTACGGAATTGAAAGTGGCGACCCCCGGATACTCTCTACGGTCTGCAAGGGTTTGAGTCTGGAAGAGGTGGAGAGGGCGTTTAGACTGACCAGGAAGGCCGGTATACGTACCTTTGGTTCTTTTATGGTTGGGAATCTTGAAGAGAACAAGGACTCGATTGAGAAGAGCCTTGCATTTTTCAAAAAGATAGACCCCGATTATGGAGGGTTTGCTATAGCGACCCCTTTCCCAGGCACGGCTTTTTATAACGATGGGCTGAAGAAGGGTTTGTTGCAGGAATACGATTTTAAGACATTTCGGTTTGGCAAGGCCGTGGTCAATACTGGATATCTGAGTCCGGAGGAGGTGGAGGAACTTCACAGCCATATATATAGAGAGGTTATTATATATAAAAAGTCTTTTACAAGAAATTTAAAGGCTTTTTTTTCAAGTCTTCTGACTGAGGGTTTAAAAGATGCAGTGTGGCTTGCGCAAAATGGTGAGAGAATGTTTTGCGAAGGTAAGAGGTGTCCTATCAGGTAATGTTTGATTTTAAAAAAGACCTTGAGTTTTTTTGATGAATACCGGAACCGTGGCAAAGTTCAGCAGTTCACTAACATCTATTAAGAGTGACGCATGAGTTCAGATTTTTATAGAGCATTTGAGGAAAAACACCGGGGCCCTCGTGAGCTTATTAAGGGTCGGCTTAAGGTGTACCTGCCTTTTATCAAACACCTTAAAGATATTTATCCTGATGCGCCTGCGGTAGATTTAGGCTGCGGTCGAGGAGAGTGGTTGGAGCTGTTGGGCGAGAACGGTTTTGCCGCTCAAGGGGTGGACCTTGACGATGGGATGCTTGAGGCTTGCCGGGAACTTGGTCTTACTGTTCAAACAGGTGAAGCTATCGATTTTTTGAAAAAATTACCGGATCAAAGCCAAGTTGTTATTTCAGGTTTTCATATAGCCGAACACATTCCATTTGACGACCTGCAAACATTAGTAGAAGAGTCATTACGAGTATTAAGACCGGCAGGGGTGCTGATTCTTGAAACGCCAAACCCTGAAAACATTGTCGTTGGTACGTCAAGTTTTTATCTTGACCCGACACACATACGGCCTATTCCACCGCAACTGTTATCATTTATACCTGATTACTATGGGTATAAACGAGTTAAAGTATTACGGCTACAGGAAACTGTAGATATAGCCAGTAATGAGAACCTGAGTTTATTAAACGTACTTAAAGATGTAAGCCCCGATTATGCGGTAGTAGCTCAAAAAAGCGCTGATGATGAAGTGTTAGCTTTAAATAGTCGGGCATTTGAATCTGAGTATGGAGTGACTTTGGAACAGCTGGCAGATACTTATAACCAGCGGGCTGAAGCCAGAGCTCAACAACTTTATGAAGAACTCAATTCTGTATATGCAAGTCGCTCCTGGCGCATAACTTGGCCATTACGTAAGGCACAGTCTCTTTTTACGTGGCTGCGGGGCGATAGGCGTATGAGAATTGGAATAGACTATAGTCCGGTTGCCGGTGAAAGGACGGGTGTCGGGCAGTATGCGTATAACCTTGTGCATGCACTTGCAAGGGTGGACAAGAAGAATTCATACTTATTATACTCGATTTTTTATTATATTTTCAATGCTGATTTTAAGAAGATTGATATTCCGACAGCAGATAACTTTAAGATTCCATCCATTAACAATTTTTTCCCTGTTAAATTCTTAAGGTACTTATGGTCGGAAAGTAGGTCTCTTCTGGTTAAAGAGTATTTGCTTGGAAATGTAGATGTTGTACACAGCACTACATTTTGCGCGCCACGTTTCAGGCGTAAAAATAAAAGACTGGTTGTTACGATATACGACCTTACGGTGATAACCCACCCTGAGTGCCATCAGGAAGAAAATATCAGGCACTGTAGTCATGGCATAAAAGATGCGGTTAAGTATGCGGATGCGATTATTGCAATCTCTGAACATACGAAAGCTGATCTTATGCAGTACTTTAATGTTCCGGAGGATATGATAACCGTAACATACCTTGCGGCTGACCCAATGTATAAACCGGTAAGCGAACCCGCTATTTTAGCGTCCGTTAAAGAAAAATATAAATTGCCGGAAAAGTTTATTTTATTTGTGGGGTCTCTTGAGCCTCGAAAAAATATAAAGACATTGATTAATGCTTACTCCAGACTTTCGGAAAAATTGCAGAAAGAGTATTCGCTGGTTATTGCGGGAGCGAGCGGATGGTTAAATAGTGATATCTACAAGACAGTTAAGGATTTAAGTATTAAAGAGAGGGTTCACTTTACCGGATATATAGACAAAGAAGATATTAGCGCACTCTATTCAATGTCCACGGTTTTTGTATATCCTTCACTTTATGAAGGATTCGGGTTGCCAATACTTGAGGCTATGGCGTGTGGTACTCCGGTAATAACATCCAATACATCTTCGATGCCAGAAGTTGCCGGTGAAGCGGCTGTATTGATAACCCCAACGGATGTAGATGCAATGGTAGTGTCTTTACAGAAAATTCTTAAAGATGAAGCGTTGAGAGTAAAGATGTCACTGGCCGGTATAGAACAGGCAAAGTCTTTTACATGGGAACGGTGTGCCAGAGATACGCTGGATGTATATAAAAAAGTAGCCGGGTTTGCTGCAAGACGGTAATGTTTATAAATAATTTAGTTATGGATTGACATAAATGAGTAACTTGGCTGTCTGCACAATAGTTTCAAAAAATTATCTTCCATACGCGCGTGTGCTTACGGAATCTTTTCTTGAGTTTAATAAGGGAGATGTTTATGTGCTGTTGGTAGATAAGATAGACGGTTACTTTGAGCCGAAGGATGAGCGGTTTAAGCTAATAGAAATAGAAGAGCTGAGGTACCTTATACCTGAGTTCGACAGGTTCTGTTTTCAGTACACAATACTTGAGTTAAATACGGCCGCCAAGCCGTACTTGCTTGAGCATCTGCTTGTAAAGTATAAGATGAAGAAGCTTGTATACCTCGACCCGGACATAATGGTAACCGGACGGCTCGGCCCTCTTTCGAGGCTTCTTAATAAAAATTCTATGGTGCTTACGCCGCACCTTACAGAGCCGATAGAGGATGATTACCACCCGAATGAAGTCGACATACTGTTGTCCGGCACTTATAACCTCGGCTTTTTTGCCATGGCCAATAACGAAACGGTTCTGAAGCATGTAAGGTGGTGGCAGAAGAGGCTCCACAGTCGTTGTATAGTGGCGTATGAAAAAGGAATCTTTGTCGACCAGAAATGGATGGACCTTGTGCCGGGCTTTTATGACGATGTTTATATACTGAGAGAGCCGGGTTATAATATAGCGTACTGGAACTACCACTGTAGAGATGTTGCAGCCGGTGACGATGGCTATACGGTAAATGGCGAACCAGCCTATTTTTTTCACTTCAGCGGTTTTAACCCGGATAAGATGCAACCGGTGTCAAAGCATCAGAACAGGTATACTCTCAATATGCTTTCCGGAATGGAGCCGTTATTTGAGTTGTACAGAGAGCGTGTGTTAAAGTGCGGCTGGAATGATATGAAAAGTTGGCCTTATGTTTTCGATTGTTTCGATAACGGCGTAAAGATTCCTTCTTTTCTTAGAAGGGCTTATCTCGATATGGGCGATAAAAGTAATAGGTTCGGAAACCCGTTTATCACGAAAGGGGCCAACACTTTTTTTAACTGGCTTAATGAGCCTGTTAAAAACGGGGTGCCTGAGATTACAAGGGCTCTTGATCTTTTATATAAGTCCCGACACGATTTACAGTCGGCCTTTCCGGATATGTTTGGAACAAGCAAGTTGCCTTTTATTTCATGGGTGCTTGTAAACAGGAAAGAGTGTGGACTTACTGATGGGTTTTTAGGTCAAACGGTACCGTTTGATGATGCTAAATTCGGGTTTCAGTTAAAACTTCGGCTTATGCGTTATATTAAGGCGGCCTCTTCTTTGGCCGGTAAGTTGCTCTTTCCCTTATGCAGGCGCAATAAAAGAGCCATGCTTTTTTTCGACAGGCTGAACAGGTTGTTGTTGTCCGGTGGTAACAGGCTGATATCTCGCGGCACTCTTAAGCCTGCCGAAGCTGTCTATCTAAGGCTAAGGCCCGAAGATTTCGGTATTAATGTGGCAGGATACATAACTTCGGAAAGCGGTGTCGGTGCGGCGGTGCGGGCTGATATAAGGGCGATTAAAGAGGCAGGCATCCCTTTTTCAATGACTAACCTTATAAGTCCGTCGAGGCAGAAAGATACCACTTTTACCGACTTTACCGATGACAACCCTTACGGGTTCAATTTAATTCATGTAAATGCCGACGCGGTTGCTACTTTTCAAAACACAAATAGTACCGAGTATTTTTTAAACAGGTATAATATAGGATTCTGGTACTGGGAGCTATCAACTTTTCCGGATATTTGGTCAGATAGCTTTAAGTGCTTTAATGAAGTTTGGGTAGCAAGTGATTTTTGCCTCGACTCTATTTCGAGGGTCTCTCCCGTGCCCGTTGTTAAGATACCGCCTTCGGTTGTGGTAAACGAGATAAAAGATGTTGACAGGGCGTACTTCGATCTTAATGAAAAGAGTTTTATCTTCTTCTTTATGTTCGATTTTTTAAGCTTCTTTGAAAGAAAGAACCCGTTGGCTATTGTGCGGGCTTTTAAACTTGCTTTCGGTTCCGACTCAGGTGCGCTTTTGGTAGTAAAGTGTTCGAATTCCAATTCGAATAAAAGAGCAAGAGACCAATTTCTTAAAGAGGCCGAAGGGCTTAATATTAAATTTGTTGATAAGTATTTTGATAAAGATGAGCTTAACGCCCTAATCTCATTGAGTGACTGTTATGTTTCGCTCCATCGTTCGGAAGGTTTCGGCCTTCCTATTGCCGAGGCCATGTATATGGGAAAACCGGTAATAGCTACCGGGTACTCGGGCAATATGGAGTTTATGAATGTGAATAACAGTTTTCCGGTAAAGTACTCTCTTGTAAAGATCGACGATGATTACGGCCCTTATAAAAAAGGTAATGTCTGGGCGGAACCGGATGTGGAACACGCGGCAGAGCTTATGCGCAGCGTGTATGAAGACACAGGGCTTGTTAAGCGGGTAGGGCAAAGAGCCGCTAACGATATAAGAACCGGGTTGAGCCCTGAGGTTACCGGCAAGTTAATCAAGAGCCGTCTATCGGAAATCTCGGCAGAGAAAAGGCTGTTTAATATGGGGAGGCTAAACAGATGAAGGTTCTTGTTCTTGGCGGCGTCGGCTTTATAGGCTCTCATGTGGTAGATGCCCTGCTTGATGAGGGGTACGAGGTTAGAATATTCGATAGAGAGGGTGTTAAGAAAGACAACATCGAGCATGTTCTTGACCGTGTTGAGCTTGTAAAGGGCGATTTTACAAATGAGGCGCATCTTAAAAAGGTGGTAAAGGGAATCGATTATATTGTTCACTCCATAAGCACGACCCTTCCAAAGGGTTCTAACGAGAACCCGGTATACGATATCTCTTCGAACCTTATCTCTACGCTGCACCTGTTGGATGCCGCCGTGGCAGAGGGTGTAAAAAAGATTGTCTTCTTTTCTTCAGGCGGTACGGTTTACGGTATACCGCAAACGAGCCTCATTTCCGAAGAGCACCCTACAGAACCGTTAGCCTCTTACGGTATTCAGAAGCTCGCTATAGAGAAGTATTTAGGATTGTACCGGCACCTTTACGGTCTCGATTACGGCATAATGCGTATATCCAATCCGTACGGAGAGAGGCAGCGCCCTCTTGCCTCTCAGGGCGCGGTCACGGTATTTCTCTATAAGGCCTTGAAGAAAGAGCCGATTGAAATATGGGGAGACGGCACCGTTACGCGCGACTATATTTATGTCACCGATGTCGCACGTGCCACTATCTCTATTTTAAAGTATACCGGAGAGGTTCGTCTTTTTAATATTGGCAGCGGCAAGGGTGTTTCGCTGCTCGATATTATAAGCGAGATAGAATCTGTAACAGGCGTTAAACCCGAAGTTAGTTTTACGCCCGCGCGCCCGTTTGACGTTCCGGTAAACGTACTCGATATTTCACGGGCAGACAGCGTGCTCGGCTGGGCGCCGTCGGTCGGGTTTAACTCGGGGCTTGGCCTGACCGTTGACTATCTTAATGGTTTATAATTAACAAGTTTTTTTACTGGAAAGGTAAAGTATTATGAGTGAAAAGAGGGCGTTGATAACCGGTATTACCGGGCAGGACGGCTCGTACCTTGCGGAGCTGCTTTTAGAAAAAGGGTATAAGGTTTTTGGTATGGTAAGGCGCTCAAGCGTAGAGACGCTTGAGCGCGTTGAACATATACGGGACAAGATTGAACTGATTCAGGGCGACCTTATGGATCAGTCTTCGCTCGATACGGCTATACAGGACTCCGACCCCGACGAGGTTTATAATCTTGCGGCCCAGTCCTTTGTGCCGACATCATGGAATCAGCCGACCATGACCGGTGAGGTAACGGGGCTTGGCGCTACAAGGTTGCTGGAGTCTATAAGAAAGATTAAACCGGGCGCGCGGTACTACCAGGCCTCGTCGAGCGAGATGTTCGGAAAGGTGCAGGAGGTTCCGCAAAAAGAGAGCACCCCGCTCTATCCCCGCAGCCCATACGGCGTTGCAAAGGTTTACGCCCATTATCTCACTATTAATGCCCGCGAGAGTTATAACCTCTATGCCTGCTCTGGCATCCTGTTTAATCACGAATCTCCGCGTCGCTGCTTTGAGTTTGTAACGCGCAAGATTACGCATACAGCGGCGAAGATTAAGCTCGGGCTCGCTGACGAACTGCGCCTCGGTAATCTCGACGCTAAAAGGGACTGGGGTTTTGCCGGAGATTACGTTAAGGCCATGTGGCTTATGCTTCAGCAGAAAGAGGCGAGAGAGTACGTTATCGCGACCGGAGAGACGCACAGCGTAAGGGCGTTTGTCGAGGCGGCCTTCGGGTATGTCGGTCTCGATTATGAGAAGTACGTAAAGATTGACCCGAAGTTCTTCAGGCCCGCAGAGGTGGACCTGCTGGTCGGAGACCCGGGCAAAGCGAGAGAAGAGCTTGGATGGAAGACAGAGGTGGACTTTAAGAGCCTTGTAGAGATGATGGTCGAGTCTGACCTTAAGCTGCTTTCCGGTAAGTAGTCTTTTTTTTGATACTGCTGCGGTATTTTTTATTTACGGTGATCTTTAGTGGAAAAGGTTCTTATAACAGGAGTAAACGGCTTTGTCGGGTCGTACTTGGCTGAGCGCCTTGTTGGACGGGTTGAGCTGTACGGTCTTCATTTAGACGATAAATTCTCTAATATTTCTTCCATTAAAGACGAGATTAATCTGTCTCAGTGCGATCTGCTCGATACCGGTACCGTAGCGGAAATAGTAAAGAGCGTTCGCCCGGACACTATCTACCACCTTGCGGCGCTCTCTGTTCCGGCTCTTTCTATTAAGGATCCAGCGTTGACCCTTCGTGTAAACCTGTTCTCTACGCTCAACCTGTTGGAGGCGGTAAAGGCGCACAGCCCGGAGACCGTTTTTGTCAATATAGGTTCGAGCGAGGAGTACGGAAGCGTTGGAGAAACAGAGGTGCCTATTACCGAGGCGCAGGAACTCAGACCGTCGAATCCGTATGCCGTAAGCAAGGTAGCGCAGGATATGTTAGGCTACCAGTACTGGAAGCGTGACGGTTTAAAGGTTGTAAGGTGCAGGCCGTTTAATCACTTCGGCCCGCGCCAGTCCGATATTTTTGTTCTTTCTTCTTTTGCCAGACAGGTAGCTGAAATAGAGGCCGGGTTGGTCGAGGATAATATAATGACTGTCGGCAACCTCTTTCCGCAGCGTGATTTTTTAGATGTCAGAGACGTTGTTTCCGCTTACATTACTCTCGGTAAAAGTGGCGAGCACGGTTTAGCCTACAATATCTGCTCGGGCGTTCCTATAACTATTCGCGCTATTCTCAATAGACTTATAGCCCTTTCGAGCGCACAGATTGTTGTACAGAGCAGCGTCTCTAAACAGAGGCGGGAGGACGCCTCCATTATATACGGAGACGGCGCGCGTCTTGGCGGGCTTGGCTGGTCGCCGGCCTTTGCGCTCGACACCTCTTTACTCGATTTGCTCGATTACTGGCGCGACCGTTTGTCCGGCAAGTAGAATTTACCTGTTTCCGTTGGCCGGGTAAAAAATAACGGGTTAATATGCCTACACCAAAAACCATCAACTCACCATCCGTAGATATACTGCTCTCTACCTATAACGGCTTTGATTTTCTCGAACCTCAGATCGAGTCATTACTAAAGCAGAGCCATGAGAAGTGGCGTCTGCTGGTAAGGGATGACGGTTCTACCGACGCAACCGTAAAGAGGATAAAAGAGTACGTTGCCTCTTATCCCGACAGAATAGAGTTTATTCAAGACGACAGGGGTACGCTTGGGCCGACTTTAAGTTTTTCGAGCCTGTTGGAATATTCAACCGCCGAGTACTCACTTTTTTGCGATCAGGACGATGTATGGTTCGAGACCAAGATAGAGCTGACGTTAAAAAAGATGCGTGACATAGAGGCCGAGATGGGGCCGGTGCCTGTATTGGTGCATACGGATATGACGGTGACCGACTCGAACCTTCAAATCGTCTCCGGCTCTTTCTGGAAGTATCAGAACCTTAACCCCGACCTTACCACGTTAAAAAACCTTCTTCTGCTAAATAACATTACCGGTTGTACCGTTATGGTAAACGGGCCGCTTAGAAGGCTTGCGGCCCCTATACCGCCGGAGGCGGTTATGCACGACTGGTGGATAGCGCTTGTAGCTTCGGCCTTCGGTTATATAGGCCGCGTTAACAGCCCGACCCTCTATTACCGTCAGCACGGCAGTAACGTTGCGGGCTCTACAAGTTATTCTGCCGGTTATTTTTTGTCGCGTCTCGGCAGCCTCGGTAAAACAGCCGACCTGCTGAAGCGGGTAGTCGCCCAGGCCGCTATTTTTTTGTCCACGCACGGGTCGAAGCTCGTACCGATGGATCAACGCTCTGTTATCGCTTTCGCCTCCTTACAATCATCTCCGCGCTTTACACGTATCGGCGTAATGATAAAAAACGGTTTCAAGGCAACCGGATTTTTGCGCAATCTCGGCATCTACACGCTCCTTTTTTTCATGCCTAAGGGTACCGGAAGTTCGGGTAAAGCAGGGGGGCTGAACAATGTCGGGTAATGATAGC
>JAJRYL010000370.1 GCA_024275855.1 Deltaproteobacteria bacterium | reverse complement strand
TATTAAGGCCGTTATATTGGAGGAGTTTGTGTTTAAGGGAATAAAGAGTTCCGGACTGATACATATATATACCGGCGAAGGCAAGGGTAAAACAACCGCTTCGCTCGGCCTCGCTCTTAGAGCAGCGGGCGCCGGGTTGAATGTATTGGTAGTGCAGTTCTTTAAAGAAGACAGCGCGGAGTCCGGCGAAAAAGAGTTTTTAAGGGCAGACGGTTTCGAGGCGCTCGGCGTAGAGCTTGAGCTTGTGCGCGCCAACTGCCGCCACCCGATGTTTACCGGTAAAAAGACCGATAAAGAAGCGGTTAAGGTCTCTGTGGTAGATACCTTCGCGTTGGTCAAGGCGCGCGCGGCGGGCGGCAAAGTAGACCTGCTGGTCTGCGATGAACTACTTTCGGCTATAAACGGCGGTTGGCTCGATGTTGAAGAGGTTATAGAATTTCTTGAATCTAAACCGGTTGACCTTGAGGTAGTGCTGACCGGCCGCGACGCGCCTGTCGATCTTGTAAAGATGGCCGATTACGTAACGGAGATGCTCAAGATAAAACATCCGTACGATACGGGTCTTCCGGCACGCAAGGGTATAGAGTTTTAAGTGGAAAGTCTTCGCAAAGAGAAGGGTAACGCAGGCGCTAAGTTTACGCTTGTCACAGGCGGGGCCCGCAGCGGCAAGAGCGATTTTGCCCAGTCGGCGGCTGAAACTGAAGCCAAAGAGCGTAAGTCTGCGCTTGTCTACCTCGCCACGGCTGAGGCGCTCGATAGCGAGATGGAAGAGCGTATAGCGTTGCACAGAGCAGGGCGCACCGATAAATGGCGTACGGTAGAGGCGCCTATTGACCCGGCGAGCGAGTTGACGAAGGTAAAGAGCGGCTCTGTAGTACTGCTCGACTGCATTACGCTCTGGGTCTCCAATCTTATGGGCATCGGTCTTGAAGACGCTGATATTATGGAAAAAGCCGGTCTTTTTTTTGTCGCCTCTTCTAAAGCCGCCCGTTCGGGGACCTCGGTCTTTCTTGTTACCAACGAGGTCGGCAGCGGCATAGTGCCCGACAATCCGTTGTCAAGAAGATTCAGGGATTTAGCGGGCAGGATAAACGCGGCGGCTGCAAAGTCGGCCGACGAGGCCTACCTGATTGTAGCGGGCCTCGCGTTCAAATTAAAGTAGTGTCTATTTTCTTTTGCGACTTATCTATTCAGTTTAAATAGCTTTTGTAAAGTAGCGGGTCTTGCGCTCGAACTCAAACTTTTTTATTGAGAGGTCTTTTTATGAACGGTACCATGGTTATCAGGCAGACCGGTTCTGCTCTGCTCGATTCGTCACTCGAAGCGATTACCCCGCTTGATAAGAGCGTAATGGAAAGGGCGCAGGCCCGGCTCGACAACCTGACAAAACCGAAGGACTCGCTCGGTTACTTAGAAGAGTTCGTTAAAAGGATAGCCGGTATTACCGGCGGTACAGCTCCCGACATAAGCTCCAAGACGGTCTTTGTCTTTGCCGGAGACCACGGGGTAGCCGCCGAGGGTGTCTCCGCCTTTCCCGCTGAGGTCACCCCTCAGATGGTTCTCAATTTTCTTGCCGGAGGAGCCGCTATAAACGTAATCGCGCGCCACGTCGGAGCCGCCGTCAAGGTGATAGACATAGGCGTTAATTTCGATTTCGACTCCACCCCAGGACTCTTGAAAAAGAAGGTTATAAGAGGCACGGGTAATATAGCCAAAGGGCCCGCTATGACACGCGCCGACGCCTTAAAGTGCATAGAGACCGGAATAGAGATAGCGCAGGAGTTCGCGCTGAAGGGCGCGCTTTTTGCCACGGGCGAGATGGGCATAGCCAATACCACCGCGTCGAGCGCGCTGGTCTCCGCCTTGACTGGCCTTGCGCCGGCAGAGGTAACGGGGCGGGGCACGGGCATAGACGATAAAAGCTACGCCCGGAAGGTAGGGGTTATAGAAGAGGCGTTAAGGGTAAACTCTCCCGACGTTACAGACCCGGTAGACGTGCTCGCTAAAGTCGGCGGGGCGGAGATAGGCGGCATAGCCGGGCTTATAATAGGGGCCGCGGCAAATAAGATACCGGTAGTCGTGGACGGTTTTATCTCAACAGCCGGCGCGCTTGTCGCCTCAAAGCTGCACCCGGAAATAGAGCGCTACCTCTTCGCCTCCCACTCCTCCGTTGAAAGAGGGCACCGCGCGGCTCTGGACGCTATAGGCATAAGGCCGTTTTTAGACCTCAACCTCAGGCTTGGCGAAGGCACGGGCGCGGCCCTTGCTATGGGCTCTATCGAGGCCTCGGTAAAGTTGTATAATGAAATGGCCACCTTCGATTCGGCCGGTGTTACCGGTAAGGAGTAATCTTTTATATGAAAAGGTTCTTGATAGCCCTTCAGCTACTGACCATACTGCCTGTAAGAAAGCAGTTCGCTCCTCATGAACTGAGGTCTGCCGTGGCGGCCTTTCCGCTTATCGGCGCCCTGCAGGGCGGACTGCTCGCGGGCGTGGCTTTTGTTGCCAATGTGCTTCTCGACAACGGCTCTTCCGGACTTGTGTCCGCGCTTGTGCTTGTTGCGCTAACGCTTACCAACGGGGGGTTTCATCTCGACGGTTTCGCCGATACGGTAGACGGGCTTGCCGGAGGCCATAACCCGAAAGAGCGTTTGAAGATAATGGGCGACCACACCACCGGGGCAATCGGCGTGGTCTTTGTGGTTCTGCTTCTAATACTAAAGTACTCGGCAATAAAAGCCGCCCTTGAGGCCGATGGCTGCGCAAGTTACGCGCTGCTCTTTCTCTTTCCGGTAGCTGGGCGCTGGGTTATGGTTCCGCTCTCCGCGCTATCGGTCTATGCGAAAAAGTCCGGAGGGCTCGGGGCCGCCTTTTGCGGCGCTTCCGCCGAAACGCTCTTTTTCGCCTCCGCTGTTACGTTTATACTCTCCGGCATTCTGGCCGGTTTAGGCTCTCTTGCCGTACTGGCCGTGCTGTTGGGCTGTATCTATTTTACCGCCCGTTTCTTCGGAAAAAGGCTTGGCGGCATTACCGGAGACGTGCTCGGTTTTGTGAGCGAGATTGGCGAGGTCTTCTTTCTAACAGGTCTGTTAATGGTAATAGGCTGACGCTCTTCGTATCTTTTTTTAGTAGCCATTTTTTTTGCCACTCGAATCTAAAGAAGCATACTTTTTACGGGGCCTTTAAATGGAATCGACACATCTTTTTCTTATTAGCCACGGTTGACTATAAAAGCGTAATTTTGATAAGGGCCTTTTAATGGAATTCACACGTCTTTTTCTTATTCGCCACGGTCAGGTTGAGAACCACCACGAGTTCAGGTACAACGGCCACCACGATGTGGATATTACCCCGCTCGGAGTCGGGCAGATGTATAAACTCGCCGAGTTCTTACAATCCGAACCGATTGGCGTTGTATACTCAAGCGACCTTCAGAGGTCTTTAAAAGGGGCTGAGATAATAGGCAGCGCCATAGACGTGGTGCCAAAGAGCACCTCTGCGCTGCGTGAACTTCACCTCGGCAGGTGGGAGGGGCTTACCCGCGCCGAGGCGGTGGAGCGTTTCCCCGAAGAGTCGGATATAACTTTTCAGGATCTCTCCACTTCGAGGGTAAAGGGGGGAGAGAACCTGCTCGACCTAAGCGCGAGGGTGATGCCTGAAATAGATAAAATTATAGAAGAGCATTCCGGCTCTCAAGTCTGTATAGTCGCCCACGGCGGCGTTAACAGGGTGGTGCTCTCAGAAGCGATGGGTCTCGACCTTAAGAACTTCTTCCGTATGGAGCAGGACTACGGATGCCTTAATATAATAGACTGCTACGCTGACGGCATAAAGGTGGTTAAGCTCTTAAACGGCGGGCCGAACCAGAACAACAAAGAGACCAAGCCGTACTGATTGGCAGGTACTTTTTTTGACAAAGGGAATAGTCATAGCCGGTACGGCAAGCTCTACCGGCAAGACAACCGTAACGCTTGGGCTTATGGCGGCTTTAAAGGCGCGCGGGATTAGTATTCAGCCCTTTAAGGTCGGGCCCGATTATATAGACCCCGGCCATCACAGCGCGCTTTTAGGTATCTCTTCGTACAATCTCGATACGTGGATGTGCGGCGTAAAAGCCGTGCGGAGCACCTACCGGCGTGTAAGCGTTAAGGCCGACCTATCTATAATAGAGGGCGTTATGGGGCTTTTCGACGGCAGGTTTTCAGGCGGCAAGGCTGAAGTCTCCGCAGAGGGCTCGACCGCGCACCTTGCGAAGGTACTTAAAAAACCGGTGCTTCTTGTCGTAGACGCTAAAAGCGCGGCAACGAGCGCCGGGGCGATTGTAAAGGGTTTTAACGACTTCGACCCCGACCTATCCGTTAAGTACGTCATCTTCAACAGGGTCGGCAGCGACAGGCACGCCCGGATTCTTAAAGATTCTATAAAAGGTTTGAAGGGCGTTACCCTGCTTGGGTGCGTAAGAAGGGACGAAAAACTAAAGATGCCGGCGCGCCATCTCGGGCTTGTAACGAACGCCGATATCGAACGCGAAAGATGGAAGAGTTTTGTTCGAGCCGCGCGAAAGGCTGTGGAAGAGGGCGTGGATATAGACCGGTTATTGCGCCTTCTTAAAGTAAGCCAGAAAGAGCCAGGGAAGATAAAGGCCGCACGGGGCGCAAGAGAAAAAAAACCGGATACTGATTACCTTAAAGGCGTTAGTATAGCCGTTGCCCGCGACTCTGCCTTCTGCTTCTACTATCAGGAAAACCTCGACAGGCTTGCTAAAGCCGGGGCGTCTCTTCTTTACTTCTCACCCATAAAAACCAAGACCCTGCCTCGCGGAGTTGACGGAATATATCTTGGCGGCGGTTATCCGGAGCTTCACGCTAAAGGGCTTGAGGCCAATGTTTCGTTAAGG
>JAJRYL010000369.1 GCA_024275855.1 Deltaproteobacteria bacterium | reverse complement strand
TACCTTAATTATTGTTTTACCCTGTACAGTATTTATCAGCTGTGTTGCGAAGGTATTATTTCTTATATTGTTACCTGTTTTACCGCAAGGTTTATACCGGCCTGCGTAAGAGAATATGGTGGACTATAGTTGGGTTAACGAGCAAGATTGAACTGGAGGTGTAGGATGTTCTGGAGTATACGAAATAAGCTCTTTCTCGGTTTCGGGGTTACCCTTGCGGTACTTGTGATTGTCGGGCTTGTAGGTATTGCCGAGATGAACAAGACCAAGCGTTTTGCTGATATAGAAATGGTAGCGGCGATTAACGCTTCTGACGGGGCTATGGGAAGCCATATAAGTTATCTTGACGGTATATGGGGTATTTTAGATGCCGCTTCCAACCCTGATGAACAGGGCCAGAAGCAAGGTTTGGAAAGATTTAAAAACGCAAGGGCCGGGTTTGGCAAGTCAATAAAGATGCTTGAAAGTTCCGGTATTGTTACCGGCGCTATGTTAAAAGAGATAAAAGCCAACTTCGACGGGGTGGTTAATAAAGGTGAAGAGATACTTGTAGCCGGAAGGGCGAACTTCGACGCTATGGAGGCGCTCGACTCTCTTGTGGTGAGTTATATAGATGACGGTATTAAGGCCGGAATGTCGGCTGGCGACGTGCACCTGGTCTGGTCGCTCGCAATGGCGGCCAACGACTACGCCAACTATACTGAGGAGGCTATAAAGGTAGAGTTTAATACCCTGGCCGGTGAATTAAGGCGCAAGTCGTTGCGTTCAGGATGGAAGGCCGCCAGCCCTGATAAGATTATTACCAAGGGTACCCAATTACTGGCAATCGCGTACAGTACGGTTGCTCTGGCCGACGGGTTCGATGCTTTTGCAAAGGCTCTTGATAAGAACATGGAGGCGGTCGAGTCCGGGAAAGGAACCTTCGAGGGTACCGACGCTTTTACGACCAGGCTGCTCGAAGAGCTTAAGAACGGTGCCGGTACGGCGGTCACTATACTCTCTGCGACTGTAATAACAGGTCTTATCGCCGGGGTGGTTGTCGCTCTGTTGCTGACTTCGATTATCGTAAAGCCAGTAAGCAGAACCGTGGCAATGATTAAGGATCTTGCCGAGGGCGAGGGAGACCTTACCAGAAGGCTCGACGCTACCTCGAAAGACGAGCTTGGCGACCTTGCCCGTTGGTTCAACCTCTTTTTAGATAAGCTTCACGAGGTTATTTCAAGCGTCTCGCACACTACCGGCCAGCTTGCGACCGCTTCGGTTCAGCTCTCGTCGAGTTCCGAGGAGCTTTCGCGCAACATGGTCAGCCAGAAGGAGCAGACCACGCAGGTGGCAACGGCAACGGACGAGATGAACTCAACCGCCATAGCGATCAGCGAGAATATACATAACGCGGCAGAGAACGCGAGAACAGGCGCGGAGCTCGCCTCCGAGGGCGGTTCCGTAGTTCAGGAGACGGTTGGTGTAATGGAGCAGATTGCCCAGGAGGTAAATACCTTTGCGGACTCCATAAGGGAGCTTGGGGATTCGAGCAAGCAGATCGGCGAGATTGTAGGGGTTATTAACGATATAGCCGACCAGACCAACCTGCTTGCCCTTAACGCCGCTATAGAGGCGGCCAGGGCTGGTGAGCAGGGGCGCGGTTTTGCGGTGGTCGCCGATGAGGTGCGCAAACTCGCGGAACGGACTACGACTGCCACAAAGGAAATCGCCAGCATGATAACGACTATCCAGAAAGATACAAACGGAGCCGTTCAGGCTATGGACAAGAGCATGGAAAAGGTTTCTGCCGGAGTTGAGATGGCTAACAAGGCGGGTGGAAGCCTGCGGGCCGTTGTTGAGAACGGGGCGCAACTCGGAGATATGGTCTCACAGGTAGCGACCGCCGCGGAAGAGCAGTCCGCGACCACAGAGGAGATAGCCCAGTCGATTGAGAATATATCGGGTATTATGGGGCAGTCTTCGGCCGGTATAGACCAGACCGCCAACGCCTGTATGGAACTTTCCCGTATGGCGGACGACCTTCAGGTGCTGGTCGGCAGGTTTAAGCTCGACAGAAACGGGGTTGGCTCCCGGACAGCGCAGGTATCGTCAGCCGTCACCGAAAAGCCCGGAGAGGTAAGCGAACTTAAGTTAGCGGCCAACGGTTAAGAAAGTATAACGAAGAGCGGAAATAGAGAAGAGCGCAGCCTGTATTATACAGGCTGCGCTCTTCTCTATTTCAATATGGAGGCGGCGAGCGGATTCGAACCGCTGAATGACAGTGTTGCAGACTGCTCCCTTAGCCACTTGGGTACGCCGCCGTGTATAAGTAAGTCTTTTATTGATAAAATAAGAGAACCCAATGCCGCTGTTATAGCATCGGCATTTTTATAAGGACACTTGAATTATCTTTTCAGCATCTAATACTATAATAAGCGCGGTATCGGTTTGTCAAGATAAAAAGTATAGATAAAAGGGTAAAGAAAGTGCTCTGTTCCCCGATATATTAAGAATACCGCGCTGGAGTCTCTAACGCCTCCCGCCGGTGTTATCGAATATTAAATCATAAAACAGATACAATTGAAGTTACTTGTTCAGCCCTGAATCGGTCTCTGCGCCTGTTGTAATAAGGCGGGCAGCCGTTGTCGGCACACTTCTTACCCGGGTCCCGTTATGAGTGAAACCGCGTTGGTCGAAAGAGATTTTAAGCTTAAGTTCGGTTTAAAGCTCTGCCTGCTTACAATAGCCGGCATGTTGGCGGTTACGCTCTTTATCTTCTTTACAACCTCCAAAAATCTTGGCGGTACCTACCGCTCCGCCATCTATACTATATACGACCTCAAGGTCAATATCTTCTCGCTCATGTTCGCCTCTTTCTACTCTATCTTCATACTTATTGTAGTTACCGTCGCTATTGCGGCAATCGCGCTCTTCTTTTCGCATAAAATGGCCGGTCCGGTTGTGCGTTTAAAGCGCGCCTTTGACGAAATAGGCTCCGGAGACCTTACTCACGACGCGTCGTTAAGAGGAGGCGACCAGTTTGCGCCTATTGCAGATGAGATAAACCGTATGGTTCGTTCGGTGAACCATACGGTTCGAAGCGTTAAAGAGGCGCTTGAAGAGATAGAGTCGAAGGAGAGGCTTGTCGCGGCGCTTCTCGACTCTGAACCCGGCGCGGGAACAACGCAGGAGTTTAAGGCGCGGCTGCTTGAACTCGGTGCCTCTATAGATAACCTCAAGCGGGTGGGAAGCAGTGTCACTTTGAAAGAGCAGGGCGGCAGTGCGCAAGGTTAAGGTCTTTATATTCATACTATTTGCCGGGTTTGCCATCTTTGCTGGCTATGTCTTCTCGCAGTGGAC